>JAUXPG010000088.1 GCA_030683915.1 Gemmobacter sp. | reverse complement strand
GCTCCCATTCAACTTCAAGCCGCAAACGGCCTGAAAACCCGCAACTACCCCACAAAACCTAGGTCATGTTGACAAATGGCGGAGCCACATCCGCCGCCCAACGATGGAGTACAAAAAGGTAGAGAAATTAGCGCTTACAATAGTCCAATGTGGATCACTCCGTTGCCCCGCGTCGCTCACCGCGCGGGAGAAGGGTCACATGGGTCAAATCTCAATGAAAATTATACGCCTTCCCGGGTCAGTTCTGGGTGAAAATCAGCACAGTGTCTGCTATGCCTTATCTGCCTGCCCTTCGCGAATGTTCGCTTCGATCTGCAGCAAACCGCCGTCTGATGCGGCATCACGAATACTTTGGGCTTGCTGCTTGGCTCAGTCTTCGATGTCCTTAGGGGGCCAAGCCGGGTCTGGCTTCTCTGTCATTCCTCCCTCCGGATTTCCACAACTTGGTCATCCAGATTTTCCTGCTGGAATCAGATGAAGCGCCGCCTTGCCACCATTCACCCCAGCAACGGAAAGGCGCCGATCAAAGGTCGCCAGTTCACCGGCACGCAGTTTAGCCAGACCCAGCAAGTACGTGTCTGTGACCTGCGCAGCGGTCAAAACCCGGCTCACGTTAATGGCGCTCGATTCGATAAGACTGAAGTCCTCGGCCCAAAAGCAGTGACCGGGCAAACTGCGCAGTTTCCTGACGATTTCGGCGACAACGGCGGGCGACCCAGGGGAGTTTGGGTATTTCGGGTTGCTGAGAATTCGCAGAACCGCGTTCTCGGTGATCGGACAGGTGGCCCAAGATAAGTGCCCCTTTGACGCGAACCAAATGTGCGCATCCTCATGGGCGACATGGGCTGGATCGATCAGGGCAATCAAAACGTTCACGTCAAGAAGATACGTCAAGGTGCCTCGTCCCGGAGGGCGTTTACAAAGTCCATGGTCACAGGGGGAGCGTCGGGGCGTGATGCCAACAACGGAATACCGTTGCGTTCGGATTGGGCGACGGGACGCTGCAAGGAGCGCCGCGCAAGGTCGGACACGACTTCACCCAAGCTTCGCCCTTGTTGGCCCGCAATAGCCTTGGCGGCCAGCAGGACATCATCGTCGAGAGAAAGCGTCGTTCGCATGGTCGAACTCCTGCGCATCAATCATCATACATCATATAGCGGGTCGATTGCTTTCATCAAGCGCTGACCCGTCCGCCGACATAGTCGGACCGACCCGACCAAAGTCATCCAGATATTCCGGCAGAAGCGTGGCTCGCGCCGTTATGCCAAGACGCGGCGGAGGATTGCCCGGCTCAAAGCCAACAATGCGGCCTGTCGCGCCCATACCGCCCATGTCCTCTCGCGTCGTCTAGTACGCGGCTTCGGCCTCGTAGCGATCGAGGATCTGAATATCCGGAACATGACGGCATCGGCCAAGGGCACAGTCGAGGAGCCGGGCACGAACGTCGGCCAGAAGGCCGGGCTGAACCGCGTCATCCTGGCTGGAGCGCATGCTGGCCTACAAGCTCGAGGAGACCGGCGGTCTCCTCGTCAAGGTCCCGGCTGCCTATAGCAGCCAGACGTGCGCCTGTTGCGGGCATGTCGCAAAGGAGAGCCGCGAAAACCAAGCAGTGTTCCGGTGCTGGCCTGCAACGTAACGAAAATGCCGATCTGAACGCGGCGCGGGTGATCCTGCAGCGCGCATTGGCGCAAGAGACAGAAGGGCGGCGGAACGCGTCGTCTCTGGACGTGGAGGGAGCGCTTGCTCCCGGCGAAGCGTCAACTCGATGTGTCACGCCGCAACTCGATGCTGTGGCGTGACACAGGGAAATCCCCGTCCTTCAGGGCGGGGAAGATGTTAATCGCCAAGCAGATCGGTTGCCGGGTTCTCGCTGATCTCGACATCGGCGTAGTATTTCTGGGCCTGAACGGCAGAGCGGTGGAGCGACAATTTCATGGCGGCCGCCAAGGGCGCGCCGTCGAGGGCGGCTTGGGTCAGGAAACCGGCGCGCAGCCCGTGCGGGCTGGCGAAATCCTCCGGCAGCCCGGCCAGGGCAAGCCGGTGGCGCAGGATGCTGCGCAGCGCATCGGGCGCCAGGCGGCGTGGCAGCGGGCGGTCGGATCTAGACACGGGGCGGAACAGCGGGCCTTGCGCGATGCCCGTCACCTCCAGCCAATGCACCAGCGCGCGGGCGGCGCGGCCCTTCATCGGCAGGCGGGGGGCCTGATCCTTTTTTGTGGTCTTTGTCTCCACAAGCCTGATCCAGACCAGACCCTTGGCCTTGAAGTCGTCGCGTCCGACATCCTCGACGTTCAATGCGGTAACTTCCGACCGCCGTCTTCCGCCAGTGGCGAAGGCTAGCATCAGCATTGCGCGGTCGCGGATGCCACGATGGCTGTCGTCGCAGGTCGCAAGCAAGGTTTCGAGGATGTCGCGGGTCACCGGTTTGGGCGATTTGGGCGTATGAGGACGCGCATTTGCCCGCCGCGCCTTCTGCCGGGCCTGCTGGACGAGCGGCGCTGAGAACGGAGAGGCCAGATTGCGCATACGGTGAAACGCCTGCCACGATGCGATGCGACGGTCCAGCGTGGCCGGTGCAGGGCAGGAAAGCTCTCGGCGCAGGCCAATTGCGATCAGCTCCATCGCCACATCCTGTGCTGCACCCGGCTTTTCCGTCAGGTCCTGCGCGTGATCGAGGATGAAGCGCAGCGCCACCTTTTCGTCCTCGGGCCAGGTCAGGGGGCGGCCGAAAGCGGCCATCTTCCAGGCGGCGATATAGGCCAGGTCCCGTTCCCAAGCGCGCAGCGTGTTGGCAGGCGTGCCGCGGCGGTACAGATCGGTCAGCGCCGCCTCATCCGCGTCGGACAGCTGGGCGTAGGCGGGCAGGGAAAGCGATTTCATGAGCTCACCTTGAATAAGTAAGACGAAACTGGCATATGTAATGCATGAATGTAGTTTGACTTGGAGTGTGCCATGCAAGAGTCCACCGTCACAATCAAAGGCCAGACCACCCTGCCAAGGGATGTCCGGCAGGCTTTGGGGCTGCACCCCGGCGACCGTGTGCGGTACATGATTCTGGACGGTGGCGAAGTGCGGATCGTACGCAGTCGTCCAGTGATGGCTTTGGCGGGCCTCTTGGAGGGCCGGTCGCCGCACCGGGCGACACTTGAAGAGATCGAAGAGGCGATCGCCGAAGGCGCGGCCGAAGACGGTATGCCGACGCGATGACGGGCCTCGACACCAACGTCATTGTCCGCTTCTTGATGAAGGACGATGCAGACCAAGCCGCCTTGGCAACCAAGGTATTTGCTGAGCTGACGAGTGCAGCACCTGGGTTTGTATGCCGAGAGGTTCTGGTCGAACTGGTCTGGGTGTTGCAGAAGATCTATCGCCTGCCACGCTCGGACATTGCCGACGCGATCGAGGCCCTGCTTGGCGCACGCGAGATTGTCGTCGAGTCGGCGGATAAGGTCGCTGTCGCGGTGGATCGTCTTCGTAAAGGCGGCGCTGGTTTTGCCGACCACATGATTGTGCTGGCAGGGCAGGCGGCTGGGTGCCAGGCGACGGTCACCTTCGACCGCAAGGCGGGGGTTCTTCCCGGGATGTCGTTGCTGGACGCGGTTTCTGACCATTGATCCGAGGGCTTTCCCGCTGGTTTCTGGGGCCAGAATGCCCAGTTTTTAGGCCCCACTTCAACACCCATGATAAGGCAAACTTATCATGTCTAATAATCTACATCTAAATTGCCTTGAGTGCTTCGCAAAATACGTGAATTATGACCATGTGGAGCAGCACGACCTTGCAAATAAGGACAAGATAACCAAACCCCAAGTCCTGATGGAGGTCCTCAGGCGATGGCAGCCCGGCGCCGGGCTACCATCATTCCGGAGAACGCTGAGCTCTCGACGGTGCAGGCAGCTGAGGTCCTGAAGGTCTCGCAGCTGTTCCTGATCAAGTTGCTTGAGGCACCCGAGTGCGTTCGCCTCCCGGCGCCCGCCCTAAACCTTGCCGCGCGGCAGCCGTTAGGGGTTCAGGGCGCTCTTGCCGCAGGGCCCGGCCGGACCCCGGCGCCGCCCGGCCAAGGTGCTGCCCCGACAGTGGACGAGGCAGCGGTTGAGGCTTGGGAAAGGTTTTTCCGGGAGTCTGGGGGTCGGAACAGGTCGATGGGGCTGGGGGAAGTGATGATGGCAAGCGCCCGTGACGCGTGGACCGGGGGGGACATCTGAATGGCCACCACGTTCGAGGTCATCTATCTGGGCAAGCTGGCGCTGATCGACACGGTGCAGGGCAACGAGATTGTCGAGAATGCGGGCGGCATTCTGGCAACCTACGGCTCGGCGGCCGCCCCGCTGAGCGGGCAGGTCCGCACCCTCAGCGCCGAACGGTTGTCCGAAGACGAGAACACCACCTATGACGTCGACAACGGCGGCGGCTACGATTCCTTCCGCATCAACGGGGGGGTGCCGCAGAACTTTGACGCGGTCGCGATCTATAACGCGACGATCACCTATGTCGACGGCACGACGGCGACCATCACTGCGGTGGTGTTTCAGGACGTCAACGGCCACACCTATCTTGCGCCGGAAGAAACCAACAACGCCGATCAGGCCGCGCTGACGGCCAAGCCGATCCAGTCGCTGACCTTGCTCAGCGTGGCGTCCAATACCGGCGACATGGTGGCGGACCGGGTGGCCGGTGATTTCATCTCGTCGGTGGATGGCACCGCCGGAAACGACACGATGAACGTCGGATACACCGACCCGCAGGGCGACCGGATCACCGAAGGCAATGATTTCATCATGGCCGGCACCGGGAACGACTCGGTTGCCGCAGGCGGGGGCAATGACACGATCTTTGGCGGCGCGGGCGACGACACGCTGACCGGCGGGGCCGGGGCAGATTTGATCGATGGCGGCGACGGCCATGACAGCATCGGCAGCTGGGGGTCCGACCCCGGCAATGACACGATGCTGGGCGGCGCCGGAAACGACACCATTTTCGGCGGGTTGGGCGATGATGTCATCTACGGCAACGCCGGGGATGACACGGTGTCGGGGGGGCAGGGCAACGACACGGTCTTTGGCGGCGAAGGCAACGACGCGGCCATCGTGACCGAAGACCACAACACCGACGTTTACGACATGGGCGAAAATGACGGCGACTGGGATGCGATCTGGTTTTCGAACTGGATCGGCACCACCGGCGTCACCGTCACCTTCACCGGCAATGATGCGGGCACCTATGCCTATCAGGGCGGCGGCGCGACCGGCAGCTTCACCGGCGTCGAACAGATCGGGGGCACCGCCTATGCCGACACGATCAACGCAGGCGCCGATACCGACGGGGCCAACATCTTCAGCGGCGATGGCGCGGATTCCGTCACCGGCGGATCAGGAAACGACACCATCTGGGGCGGGGCCGGCAAGGACACCATAGCGGGCGGCGCCGCCAATGACCTGATCTATGGCGAGGATGGCGACGATCTGCTGCGCGGCGATGCCGGGGCCGACACGCTGTCGGGCGGTGCGGGCAACGACGCGCTCTATGGCGGCGATGGCGCCGACACGCTGTCGGGCGGCGACGGAAACGATACGCTCTTTGGCGAAGGCGGGATCGACGCCTTGTCCGGTGGCGCGGGCCATGACCTGATGTATGGGGGCGATTTCTCGGACTCGTTCCTCATCGGCGCGAACGAGGGCAACGACACCATCTTTGGCGGCGAAACCGGCTATGACTTCGACACCCTCGTGTTTTCCGGCGGGGTGGCTGGCGTGGCTGTCACCTACACCGGGGCCGAGGCGGGCACCTACACCCACAACGGCGGCTCCGGCACATTCTCCGAAATCGAGGGGCTGCAGGGCACGGCGCAGGCCGATACGATTGATGGCACCGCCAACAGCGCAAAAATGACGGTCTGGGCCGGTGGCGGGAATGACAGCGTCATCGCCGGCAGCGGAAACGACTTTGTCGATGCGGGCGATGGCAACGATACCGTCTGGGGGGGCGCGGGGGCAGACACCCTCAACGCCGGAGTCGGCAACGACAGCATGCGGGGGGGCGACGGCAACGACTCGATCTTTGGCGATCTGGGCAACGACACGCTGTCGGGCGGCGCGGGCGATGACACGCTGGACGGCGGCGAGGGCACCGACACCGCCATCTTTGCCGGCCCGGTGCAGGACTACAGCTTCGGCCTTGACCCCGGCGGCGCGCTGCTGGTCAGCGACACCACGCCGGGCCGCGATGGCACCGACCTGCTGTCGGGCATCGAATATGCCAGCTTCGGGGGTGTGACCTATCGCATCATCCAGGGCGATGGCGGGGCGAACACCACCCTGCAAGGGCCCGACGATGGCACGCCCTCGCTGATCCTCGCGCATGGCGGCAACGACTGGGGCGGCGGGCATGCCACCTCGGACGCGGTGTTTGGCGGCGGGGGCGACGACACGCTGGATGGCGGGGGCGGCAATGACACCCTTGTCGGCGGCGAGGGCAACGACCTGCTGCGCGGTGACGGCGGCGATGATGTGCTCGACGGCGGTACCGGGGATGACACCCTGAAGGGCGGCACCGGCGACGACACGATTTCAACCGGGCAAGGCGCCGATGTGGTGGCGATTGCCGCGTCCGGCGGGGTCGACACCGTCACCGATTTCGACATGACCCGGATCGATGGCAAGACCGTCGACCAGTTGGATGTGTCGGACCTGACCCAGGCCAACGGCGATCGGCTGGCCTGGCGCGATGTCACGGTGACCGACACCCAAGGCGACGGCACGGGCGATGCGGTCCTGACCTTTCCGAACGGCGAACGCGTCGTGCTTCAGGGCGTGTCCCTGCACCAGGTGTCGGGCAAGCAGGCGATGGCCGCCATCGGCATTCCCTGCTTTGTCAGCGGCACGCCGGTCCTGACCCCGTCAGGCTGGCACGCCGTGGAGTCCTTGCGCCCGGGCGATCTTGTCACCACCCTGGACGGGCCGCAGCGTGTGCTCTGGGCCGGACAGCGCAGGCTTTGCGCCGCCGATCTGGCCCGACACCCCGGATGGCGGCCGATCCGGTTTCCCGCCGGGGCCATCGGCAACAGCCGCGACCTCGGGCTTTCGCCGCAGCATGCCGTCCTGATGGCAGACGCCAGCGGGCAGCGGGTGCTGGTGCGGGCCAAGCACCTTGCCGCCCTCGGCTTTGGCGGCGCCCGCGTGGCCAGGGGGGTGCGGCGGGTCGGCTATTGCCACATCCTGCTGGAACGCCACGCCATCCTCTGTGCCGCAGGCGCCCCGACCGAAAGCTTTTATCCCGGGCCGCAGGCCATGGCGATGCTGGACTGGCCCGCGCGCATCGCGGTCGCCGCCGCGATCGTGGCACAGGCGCGCGGCGGCTTCCCCGGCCCCGAAACGGCGGTCCTGCACCGCTACGGCCCAAGGATGCATCGGCTGCTGGGCGGCCGCCTGCCGCGCCTGTTGTCGCCGCAGGCCTTCGCCACCCTCGCGCAGGTGCCGTAAGGGCAGGTTTGCACCGGGGGCTAGGCTGTCCCGCCGCCCGCCGCTGGGCCTGCGAGGTTTGGCTGCGTTGCAAGCCGCTCGATCTCGGCCTGCGCCTGGGTCATGGCGTCGGCAAGCCTTGCAAGCCCTCCGCCAAACCACTGCAGGCCTGACTATCTGCAAGATGTCGAGCTCGCCATGAAGACGACACAGGCGCAGATCGCGGTGCTGCTCAAGGATCTCGAGGCGGACAGACGGCCGATTATCGCGCATCGCGGGCTGGGCGGGGGATCAAGGTGCTTGACCGGCACATCCCGGCGGTAGAGTCTTCAGAATCCTGCGCGAGGCCGCCATGTCGGACAGCATTCATCTCCAGCGCATCAACCCCGCGCTGAACCAGCGCCGTTTCTATCGTATCTGCCTGCAAGCCAACCTGTTTGGTGGCATCGACCTGTGGCGAGAGTGGGGGCGGATCGGATCAACCGGCCGACTGCGGATCGAGCCGTGTGCGGACGAAAGCGACGCGCGGGCGCGGCAGGACCGACTTGCTGAAAGGAAGATCCGCCGGGGTTACGAGCGGCTCTGACACCGGCAAACTGCTTGCGGGCCGAAACCGGAAGGATTCGACTGGATATACATCCTTTTGGGCAGCAAACCCAACGTAGGGAGGCGACACTTCGTCAGAAAATCGGGCTATGCCGCAGACATATACCTATGGATGTTGGCGCGTACGGATGATCGGCTACTCTTGGATCAAGAGCAAGTATCGACTGCACTTGCTTGTGGCAACGCTCCCTGCCGTCGCGCTGATCGCAGGCGCGTTTTTGCAGGACGCGGCTCACCACGCAAGTCAGCGCTCCGCGACGGTCGGTGATCATGCGCGCCTCGCGGCCGGGACCGTAGATGTTCAACTCGGGAAGCTGCTCGAGCTGACGAAGTTCTGCGCCGCGTCTTCCGATCTTCTTGATCGGGTGGATCTGGCGGCTGTGGCGGAAAGCTGCGGGCGGTATGCGACGATCATCGGGGCCTCGGTTGAGGTGGTCGTGACCGGCGATACCCGCCATCCGATCCTGAATACACGGGCGGATGCCCCGTCCGAGCTGCTGGCTTACCGGGCCGATCAAGAGCCCGAGGAGCTGCTTGCCCTCGAGGCCAAGAGCCGGGAAACCGGGGGCGCGTATGTGTCCGACGTCTATACGGGCCGGGTCTACCCGACCTGGACTGTCACGGCTGGGCAGGCCCTGCGTCTTGCCGATGGGCGCAACGCCATGGTGCACGTCAACCTGCCCGCAGGCGTGCTGTCTGACCAGCTGGCGGCCCTTGCGGGAGCAGGTGACCCACTGATTGGACTCATCGATCATGGGCGCCGTATCGTGGCCCGCAGTGTCCCTGTCGATCGCCCCCTGTTTTCCAGCATTTCGCCTCACTTTCGCGACTTGATGGAGGCTGGCCTCGCAGGGTCCACCTTGAATACCCCTGCACCAGAGCACGTTGGTGAAACCTGGGATGTCGGGTATTTCCCTCTGAGCGTGACACCGGGCTGGATGACGGTCGCAGTCCTCCAGGTTCCAGATGGGCTGGGGTCCTGGGCGCTGGTTTCGCTGCCCTCCGCCATGGTCCTGGCCGGTTTCCTTCTGTCAGGTGCGCTCTTGTGGTTTGTCGTCTATCGCGACCGAATGAAATCGGGCATGGCAGCCGCAGAGCGGGCCCGTGCAGAGGCAGACCGCAGCAACAAGGAAAAGTCCCGGCTCCTCGCATCTTTCGCCCATGACATCCGCTCCCCGCTTATCAGCCTGATCGGATCGCTCGAGCTTCTTGAAATCGGCGCATCCCACGGCTCCCGCGGAATATCGACGGCACGCGGAACGGCCGAAACACTGCTGCAGATGGTCGACGACATTCTTGAGCTTTCCTTCCTTGGCTCGGGAGCGTTCCGGCTCAATCCCTCTCCGGTCGATCTGCGTCGGTTGGCGGCCGACCTCGTCGACCAGAGCCGCAGGCTGGCCGAGGAAAAAGGACTGAGCCTACGCCTTGAAATCGACGGGGTGCTTCCGGCCGCAGTCGAGGTGGACCGGCTGCGGCTTCAGCAAGTACTCGGCAATCTGCTGACCAACGCAGTGAAATACACCGAGCGGGGCATCGTGGTGGTCCGCATCGCGGGCGGCTACGATGACGAGGGACGGGCTGAGCTGACCTTTGCAGTGGCCGACACCGGCGTGGGGGTGAGCGAGGAGGATATTCCGAAGATCCTGCGCGAATTCGGCCGGCTCGACCGCGAGGTGGAACGCCAGGTGCAGGGCGCCGGACTCGGGCTTGCCATCGTCCAGCGCATTTTGCGCGCTATGGGGGCGCAGCTCACCATCGAGAGTGCGCCGGCGCAGGGGTCAGTCTTCGGCTTCACGCTCACCCTTCCGGTTCTCTCCGCCCAGCCGGCCGAGGATGAGACCGCGCCACTGGCAGGCCTGACAATCGTCTATGCCGAGGATGAGCCGGTGATCCGCATGGTGACCTCCCGACGGTTGAGTGCTGCGGGCGCGCGCGTCATCGAGGCGGTCGATGGGATAGATACCCTCGAGCAGCTGCGCGAAACCTCACCGGATCTTCTGGTGATCGACCTCCACATGCCAAGGCTTGACGGGGTTGGCGTGATCCGAACGCTTTCGCGCTCCGTCCCCCCCGCCTTTCCGGTCTTCGTGCTGACCGCGCATATTGCTGGGCCCGAGGCCGACGCGGCAGCGGCCGCAGGAGCGACCGAAGTTTTTACCAAGCCGATCCAAATCGAGGCGCTTGCGGCGGCCTATCGCGCTTGGTGCAGCGCCGGAGGCCGGTCGGGGCCATCAGGCGGCGCCAGCGGTCCACCCGCGCCAAACCATCCTCTGGATGCCGAGACCTTTCGGGCTGTCTTCACCGTGGCGGACGTCTCCTTCGGGATGAAGCTTCTCGGCATCTTCCGATCCGACATGAGATCCACCATTGCAGGCCTTGTGGCGGCGGTCGCTGCCGGTGACGCCGCGAAGGCGCGCAGCCTGTCACACCGGGGACTCGGCATTTGTCAGGTCTTGGGTGCGGTTCGGCTGGGCAAGATGCTCAGCGCCATCGAGGAGGCTGCAGCCATTGGCGATCTTGGATCGATCACCCACCTCGCCCAAGGCTGTGCCGAAGTGCTGGAATCCACGATCGGCGAGATGGAGGACGTGGCGGGTGGGTCGGCCTTATGATCCGGCGCCTTTGCCTTGCCCTAGGCCAGGCAGGCGCGGCACCCCAAACAATCGACCCGTCGCCGAAAAAACCAGTGGGATTTGTCCTAGCGGTCCGTGCGAACGATTTCCTGTCCTGCGGATCATATCGCCCGCCTTTGCCGCTCAGAAAGCCGAGTCGGACCCGACTTCCTAAGCAGCCTGCAAGTCTCAGCGTCGCGTCATTGCCGTGCTCACCTCTGGAACAATGACCGACCAAAGTTCGTCAGCGAGTTCCTGATAGGCGAGCGTCCGGTAATCGCCCTCGCAGTCGGCAAAGTAAGCCTGCGCATCTGAATCAAACATCGCGGCGTAGCCAAGGCAGCGCAAGCCCTCCCGCTTCGCATCGGACAAGGCCCTGATCGCCTCCAATGTCATGATGATGACCTCCTGATCCGACGTGCCGTCTCCTCCATTCTGTGCGTACACGAATACTGCGAGCAGATGGCTAACCTCTGCCGTTTCAAAACGACGGATCGTGTTGTCAAAAATCCGGCTTGCCATATCGGCCTCTATCCGCGCGTCCGGATTCATGAGATCTTCCCGCAGGAAGATTTCTACGATGGGTCCGGTAGCGCTTATATTACTGTCATTGTCGCGTGCACTCATGATAAATCCTCCCTGAAATGCACTTTGTATCTTGTAAAAATTCGGCGGAACGCAATAGGCATCGGAATTATTCTTAAATCCCTGTAGAATTAACCGGGAATATTTAACTCAACATTAACCATTTCGGTGAGTAAAGACCGGAACGCCAACGGCCGGTTCATTTCAGCACAAGGGGTCTTGAAATTCTGGTGCTTTCAACCAGCTTATATTATGCGACGCACTATCTGTCATCATTTTAAAATATGACCGATAGATTTATGACTAGTAGGTTATATGATAACCGCGAAATTATTGTTTTAAGAAAGGAGCGTTAAAGATGACGGAGTATAAATCAAAAAATTCAGGAAGCAATCCGCGCGGAATTTCGGCCCGGATTGAACACTACAACACAGACAAAGCAAGGTTCCAGATACGACACGATTTTCGGCTAGGCCCACAACCCAACTATGTGGATCCAGCGCGCTCGCATCTCAACACCTGTATCCACGGCCCTTCCGCCGCGGAATACAAACGCCTGATGCTGAGCCGCCGCGCGTTGACCCAGCCGCAGCGCGCGGCAAAGATGAAGACCGTTGCGGTGATGACCGCTGGTATCATCACCTTTGGCCATCTGGTCCAAGCCGAAGTGCTATCGCTAGCGACAGAGCAGCAAGATGCGATGTATCGGGAAATCGCCGAGGCGATCTGCGCACAGCTTGGAAATGAGCTGACCGCGCTGGCGGTACATCGAGACGAGGCCGCACCGCATGCGCATTTCCAGATGCCGGCGCGGCGGGCGGATGGGCTTCGGATGAGCGAGGTGGTGACCCCGGCCGTCGCTTCCACCCTGCAGGATATTGCGAGCGCTATTGCCCGTCAGCATGTGCCCGAAATCGAACGCGGAACGCCGAAAGCGATCAGCGGCGCCCGTCATCGCACCGTTGCGCAGCTGCACCGGGAACAGGCGGTGGATATTGCGCTTCGAGAGAAACGGATAGAGGAGTTGGATCACCGGATTGCGGATGGCGAACAGAATGTTCGCGACCTTGATGCGTTGCAACGAACTGCCATGGATCATGCGCGCCATCTGGAAGATGAGACGGGCCAGGCGCGCACACGACTGATGATTGCAGAGGCGACAGCGTTCTCCGAACGTGGTCGTGCCAAAGTGCAGGAGCGCAGGAGCAAGACCCTGCGCGCAGAATCCGACGGTCTCGCAGCCCGCAAGGAAGAGCTGCAACGTGTCGCGCGAGAAGAAGGTCTTCGGCAGACGGACTCCGTGCTGTCTGCAACCCGTCAGCTGATTTCCGGCGATATCGGCGATCTTTTGTCGCCCGTGGTCGCCAGAATCCGGACCGCCAGCCTAGAATGCCGGAATGCCGTACAGAAGGCGGTCGGGGATCAGGAGGCTGAGCCTTTTGCCCAGCAGCCTTCCCTGCGCGCCGCAGTCCGTGACATCCGGATAGGCCAAGCTAGCGCGCTCGCAGATCTGCAGAACGACTTGCGCAGATTGCAAGAGCGGCACTCCGCTTGGCACGTCGGAGCCAAGCGTGCGGCCCTAGCCGACCGTGTTCAGGTTGCCTTGGCGGAACTGGCAAAATGGTGGCACGAAGCGGCTGATCTGGTGCTCGCCATGTTCCGCAAGCTTGAACTCGAGCCTCTGCATCGGCTGGCACTGATCTCTCAGGTTATCGAGTTGCTGCCGGACGAGGCGCAAATCCTCGATCCGCTGCACGCCGACATCGAACTGGAGGCCGGGGTCATTGCCGTGGCCCGCACCATCACGATGCCGCAGCAGGAAGCGTACCGCTAGCAATAACACGGATGCAGACCCATCGGGCGGCATAGAATGTGGCTGGCGGGTCCTCAGCCTGTCGCACGTGGAGGCCGGCAGGACGATAGGCGCCAGAGTGGACCACGGACTGGCGAAGAAGCCCCATATGCTGGCGTTGGAGCGCGAAGGCGCACGGAAGGTTGAGCAATTCCCAAGCATCGCAAACGTACCACAGTACCCCGAAGATTGCACCGCAGGGGCTCCGGATGCAAATCAGACCCGGTAGGCATTGTGCAAATCACCGAAAGGCTTGCGCAAATGACGCGACATCTGACTGACATGACCGCCACCGAAATTTCGATCATTGACTGGCTCCATAGCCGAGCATCGCTGGGCGATATGAGCGATCATCTGGCGTTCCGGTGGGGGATGTACCTGGAGGATCACACTGCCGATGAGTTCAATGCTGCCGATCAGGAACGGGGCGCGCTTTTTAAACGCTTTAGCGTTGAGCATACTGGAAACCCGGATATCATCTTGCAGCCCGATCTCGTGATCCGAGCCTACTCGGGCACCAAATGGCTGGTGACGACAATAACCACCGAGTGCCTCTTAGGTATGGATGGCCAACTGAGTGTTCCGTCGCGGATGGGGGGCGTGGATGTGCTTCACCATATGAGTTGGACCCTCCGCAATTCCCTACATGAAGCCCTGATCGGTGGACGTTATGCAAACCGGATTTACACCGACCCTGGCCCTCTTGATGCAGATGGCAACGCAATCGCCAAGGAGGAAATCTGGCACCTTGTCGAGGACCTCCTTTACTTTGGGGTTGCCGGCATTACGGAATGGCTGTCCGACTTTCATGTCCGTGCTGTCTACCGGCTAAGTTTCGGCTTGGCGTCCCGAGGCTATGCCATCACGCCGGCGGCCCCCGATGACCAACCGATCACCGGCCGGATCGAATACCTGCTGGCCCTTGCCGACTGAGTCCGGTCCGGCGTCCATCGCCAGCGATTCGACTGCATCCGGCGCGCGATCCGCGTCATCGGCGGGTGGAGCAGTTTCTACAACCATCGCCGCCCCCATCAGGCGCTGGACATTGACCCCAGACAAGGATGCATTAGCGGCTTAAGCTGTGCAGCTTCTGCTGGTTCGATACAGCGGCGCGCATCCGCCGTGGCACCGGGCCATCGGCGCGCGTAATCATCGGCATCACCGCGCACCAGACGCCGAGATTGCCGTGATGCTGAGCGATTGCCTTTGACGCCTGCCTGCGCAAGCCGTTTGACCTTGGGCAGCTTGCGGCCCTAGTCGCAGGCCGTACCCCGCCGCCTGCGCCAACCTCGACTGGGGGTTCGAGGCGGACCCGAGCCTATTTACGCGCCATCGACGGTGACGCGCTGCTGTCTAGGGTCAGGACCCATTGATCTTCCCCGTTCGTCATGATTCAGGCTCCGCAAGGAGACTGACCGATGAGCAATCTTTTCTGGCTGACGGACGCGCAGATGGCGCGGCTGCAGCCCTTCTTCCCCAAGAGCCATGGTAAGCCTCGTGTAGATGACAGGCGGGTGCTGAGCGGTATAATCTTCTTCAATCGCAATGGTTTGCGGTGGTGCGACAAACCGTTGCCTGCCTGAACGCAGGCCTTCGAGGTCCCCCAGGGACGCGGTTCCGATGATGCCGTGGTCAGGACTGTTGCCGATCCAGATCGAGCACGCCAACGAGATGGGCACGTCGGAATTGCATTGAACCAGCATCATGTTGGCAGCCAATGCGCTGACCACGGACCGAAGCATGCACCCGGGTTGATCTCAGACGAAGGCGGCAGTGACAGCAAGGCGGCCCAAAAGAGAAGATGTTGAAAACCGCACACCGGCGGCCGACCGCGCTTGCACAAAACCGCTTGACTAGGACGACCCCGTTACCGAAGTCCTGACCCTAGCTGCTGAGCCTGAATAGAAAGCTGCCGCCAGGGGAGGCTGGAGGGATGACAGTGAAGAACACAGGCAGCCCGCCCGATCCACCGCCGCCGCCGATCTGCGGGATTGCTATGGTCGAGGTGATCGGGGCCGACACCCCCGGAAGCGTGGGTTGTGATCCGGCGAGGGCGGCGCCTGACGCAAGGAGTGTGGCGATGCCGGCAGCGAGCAGGGTCTTTGTCATGGAGATGCCTCAGTTCCCGAACAGGTTGAACGAACGTGCGAGATCGACTGCCAGTCTGGTGTCGCGGGTCTTCCAGTCATGGTTGAGCGAGACGCTCACACTGCCGCCCGACAGCCAGGCGGGCGATGAGGTCAGCCCGAGGGCGGTCCGGTTGCCGACCTGCCCAATGCCGACGGCATAGCTGGCGCCCAGCCCCATCCCGATGCCGACGATGCCCTGCACCGCGCGCCGGTCGTTCATGTCAGTGCCCAGACCGATCGAGACCAGCGCCAGATTGGAGCCGAAGGAGGTCAGATAGCTGCCCACCAGGCTGGCACCCGGTTTAAGCCGCTTGGCGTCGCCCCAAGGTGCGAGGTGGCTGATGTTCAGCGCGACAGAATAGATGCCCGCCTCACTGGTCTGGAACATCTTGTGCAGACCGAAGGACAGGTATCCCGAGGCCCCGAAGTCGCGGAACGAGGTGATCGACAGGCCGGGCTGAATGCCGACGCCGGTGACCGGGTTGCCAAAGCCGAAGGTCAGGGCGGTGGAGGCGTCAAACCGGCTGTCTCCCCGGTCCGACCCATAGGACCCGGAGATCGAAAGCCCTGCAACCCCGCCTGCCAACCCGAAGCCGGACGGGACGCCGGGTGTGCCGATGGTTCACGCACTGGCCTGAAAACCCGCAAGGGCCGCGAGGCTCAGGATGCTGACCAAGAAAGAACGCCCCATAAGCCACCCCTTTGACGCCAGCGCACAGATCGGGCGCTTTGCTGTCCGTTTCTCATCTGTCGGCATTCCGTTATCCGGCCAAGCCGCACGCGCGCCGAACCTAGGCGGGAACGCCGGAACCTCAAAAGGATCAATAGTTTCCCATCGTTCCAAACGGATAGCCGAAGGCACCTTCTGCCCAGCAATCCCTGACCGCACAGCCCTCGCCTTGCTTGCCGGTCTGGCGGGCATCTGCTAGCGCTGAACGAAGGCGGGCCAGTGGCTGTGGGTGGGATCGGGCATCATGGCGGCGTCATCGGCGTTCAAGGTTGCGGTGTTCACCTCCCTTGCCATGGTGGCCTTTGCCGCGAATTCGGTGCTCAACCGTCTGGCCCTGGCCGAAGGCGAGATCGATGCGCTGACCTATTCGGGTGCCCGCCTGGGCGCTGGCGCGTTGATGCTGGCCGGTATCCTGGTCTGGCGCGGGGCCTCGCCCCGGTGGGGGCGGATCGGGGGCAGCACCGCAGGCGCGGTCGCCCTTGGGCTTTACGCCGTGTGCTTTTCCTATGCCTATCTGGACCTTGGCGCGGGAACCGGCGCGCTGATCCTGTTTGCCGCCGTGCAATTCGGCATGCTGGGCTGGGCCATCGGCCAAGGCGACAGGCCCGGCACGCTGGAATGGGCCGGGTTCGGGGCCGCGATCCTGTTTCTGGTGCTGCTGCTTGCGCCGGGGCTGACAGCGCCGGAACCGACGGGCGCGGTCTTGA
Organism: Gemmobacter sp.; assembly: GCA_030683915.1. GTDB lineage: Bacteria > Pseudomonadota > Alphaproteobacteria > Rhodobacterales > Rhodobacteraceae > Wagnerdoeblera. The sequence continues at coordinate 2,573 of JAUXPG010000088.1, read as the reverse complement.
TGATGGGTGCGGGGTTCGCCTGGGCCGCCTACAGCCTGATCGGGCGGCGCTCCGTTGCCCCGCTGATCGATACCGGCGGCAATTTCCTGCGCTGCCTGCCCCTCGCGCTGCTCATGCTTTTGCCCGGCCTTCTTTCGGAGAGCACAAGCCTTGCGGGCTGGCTTTATGCCATCGCGTCGGGCGCGCTGGCCTCGGGTCTGGGGTATGCCGTCTGGTACAGCGTCCTGCCCGCGCTGGAGCGCAGCACGGCCGCCTATGTGCAACTGACCGTTCCCGCGATTGCCGCCGCAGGCGGGGTGCTGATCCTTGCCGAGCCGCTGACGCCGCGCCTTCTGCTCTGTTCCCTTGGCATTCTGGGCGGCGTGGGGCTGGCACTCTGGGGCGGCGAGAAGCGCAGGCGCGCGGTGTCCCGCGCGGCATAGCCCGCCATCCTGCCGGAACCGAATCCCGTCGAGCAGGGTTAACAGCAGGACCGCGCCCGGTCAGGCGGCCAGCAGAAGGGCTGTCGCCTGCGAACCTCGGGTGCCGCCTTGCGCCTGCGAAGGGCACGCCATCGCCAACACAAAGAGGGGCACCATGCATATCCAGGTCAACACCGACGACAACATCGAAGGCGACGAGACCCTGATCGCCCAGGTCGAGGCGGACATCCGGGATGGCCTGTCGCGCTTTGCCGACCAGATCACCCGCGTCGAAGTGCATCTGAGCGACGAGAATGCCGGCAAGGGCGGAAGCGACGACAAGCGCTGCATGATCGAAGCCCGCCCTACGGGGCAGCAGCCGATGGCCGTCACCAGCCAGGGTCCCACCGTTCAGGAGGCAAGCGCAGGGGCGCTGCAGAAGATCCAGAGCAAACTGCAAAGCAGCCTTGGTCGCAAGACCACCACCAAGGGCGGACATTCCATCCGCGACCTTGACCCGCTCTGACCTCCCGCGCCCCCAACGCGGCCCCCCGCGCCAACCGACGAGGACCAAGGATGTTTTCCAGACCTGACCTGACGACCCTGATCGAGGCTACGCCCGAGGTTGCCGTTTCGCTCTATCTGCCGACGCAGACGCATGGCCGCGAGACGCGGCAGAACCCCATCATGCTCAAGAACCTGTTGCGGCAGGCCGCAGAGGCGCTGGCCGCGCGGAACATGGCGGACGCCGAGGTCGAGGCGCTGCTCGCCCCGGCGGCGGATCTGGTCGAGGATTATGACTTCTGGCAACATCAGGACCAGGGGCTGGCGATTTTCTTGTCCGATGCCGGGATCCAGATGCACAAGCTGCCGATCGCTGTGCCCGAACGTGCCGTCACGGGTGCGGCCTTTCACATCGCGCCGCTGCTGCCCTTGCAAGAGCGGGATGCGGTTTTCGTGGTCCTGACCCTGACCGCCGATGCGACCCAAGCCTGGCTGGGCACCCGGTTCGGTCTGGCGGCCCTCGATGTGCCCGACCTGCCCGCCAGCATCGAGGCGCTGGACAACGACACGGATTACGAAGGGCCGCTGCAATCGCACGGGTTCGGGCGGCCGAACACGGGCGGCCAGAGCATGCCCAAGACCCAGGTCTATGGCGACAGCCCCGAAGAGTGGCGCAAGGGGCGGCTGGTCGATTTCGCGCGGCGGGCCGGGGCGGCGCTGGCGGCATATCTGGCACGCGACCCGAAACCCGTGGTGGTGGTGGCCGATGCCGAGATCGGCGGCCACGTGCGCAATGACGCCGCGCTCGCGCCGCTGGTCGCCGGGTTTGTCGAGATCAATCCGGCCACACTGGACGAAGACGCCCTGCACACCGCCGTGAGCAAGGTGACCGGGCCGCTTCAGGCCAAGGCGGTGGACGACGCGCTGGAACGTCTGGGCACCCTTCTGGGCCGCGGCGACGCGACAGCCAGCCTTGACCCGGCCCATATTGCTGCGGCCGCCGAGGAGGGCAGGGTCGGTCAGCTTTTTCTGGCGCGGGAGCAGGTTCTTCGCGGCGCGTCCGACCCGGACAGCGCCACCGAGCGGGAGGCCGCCCCCACCGAGCCAGATGCCACCCTGCCCGGACCGCTCGATCATCTCGACAAGGCGGCACGGTTGACCCTGAGCAACGGCGGCGACGTCTGGCTGGTTTCGCAGGATCGTCTGCCGGAAGGCACCGCCGCGGCGGCGGTCTTGCGGTACTGACGCGGTAGGCGGGGCGTTGCCTTCTCGACGCAATCGGCAGCTGGTCTCTTACGTCCAGCCACCATGCGTGTTCCGACAAGGCGCCCCTACCAAATCATTTCTAAGGAAGCTCAAGACACGCAAGCGACCAAAAGTTACTGCGGTCGCGCAAGCTAAGCGCGCAGCCCGCATCGGCGGCCTTTTCCGGCGTGGTGAGTTGCGGTTGCGAGATGACGCGCGACGGGCGCGCCTTGATGTCGACGCAAGCCGGGTCGGTGGTAAGCCGGTTACTACCGCGGTGACTAGAGGTGGTTCCAGAAATCTGAACAGCCGGGATAAGTGGATTTTCCGCGCAACAGCAGCATGATGCTGCGAGCGAGGAGAAGACCATGGCAAGACGACCGCGCCGGAACCACAGCCCGGCATTCAAGGCGAAAGTGGCGG
>JAUXPG010000068.1 GCA_030683915.1 Gemmobacter sp. | reverse complement strand
GGTCGATCGCAGCGGGCGCGCGCGGCTTCATTCCCAAGACGCTGCCGCTGAAATCGCTGGCCAATATCCTGCGTCTGGTCGCCGATGGCGAGGTCTATTTGCCCGCCAGCTTCGCCAAGCGCGGCGCCGATTCCGATTCCGAAAATCTGGGCCTGAAGCCGCGCGAGAAATACGTGCTGGGCTATCTGTGCGAAGGGCTGCAGAACAAGGAAATCGGTCGTCAGGTCGGCATTGACGAGACCATCGTCAAGATGGATGTGAAGTCGATTTGCCGCAAACTGGGGGCGCGCAACCGGACCCAGGCGGTGATCGAGGCCAAGAAGCGCGGGCTTTACTGAGCCGCCTGTTCCGTTCCCTTTCCGCCGTGAGCCACTTGGGGGACCCCGCGTGACCGGACTGCCAAACACCATACCGCCCGACCACCACGCGTGCAGGGTTGGATGATGAAGGCCGTTCCAAGCCTGTTTCTGGCCCTTGTCGAACGTGAGCGGCAATTGCGGTCGCAAGAGATTGCCGCGCACCACGCCCAGACATTGCTGCGCGCCACCGATGTGCTTTACGCCGAACCCGATGCCGAAGCAGGCGTCGGACAGGTGCTCGGCATCTGCGCCGAGGCGACGGGTGCCGATCTGGCGGTGCTGCTGCGGTTGACGCCGCGCGGTCTGTGGGAAACCCGGCTGTCCACCGACCTCGCGTTCGGATTCCCGTCTTGGGACGTAACCCCTGCCATTCTGGCGCGTCCCCGTCGGCTGCATGACGTGACGGCCTGCGCCCATAACGTGCCGGAACTCGCCCGCGCGCATCGGTCTTGTCTGGTCACGCCGGTGCGGGTGGAAGGCGAACCGCCGATGGCGCTGGTGCTGTTTGCGCGCGAACCCGCGCGGTTCTCGCGCCACGACAGGGCGCTGACCGTCCGCATCGCAAATGCGCTGACGCGCGCGATTGAACGCACGCAGCTTGCCTATCGCAACGCCGTCCTGACCCGGATTATCGACGAAGGCGCCGCCGAGGCCACGCCAGCCAGCTTTCTTGACCGTTCGTTCGATGCCCTGAGCCATGTTTTTGCCCGCGTCGCCAGTTGGCAAAGCCAGTTCGCCCGCATCAAGGCCGAGGTGCTGAACGCCTCGTCACCCTGCATCGAAGCCGTAGTGGAACAGGCCATTGCCCAAATCGGCGCCATCGCCGGATTTGACCGCGTCCGCGTCTTTCGCACGCGCGAACCGGGCCGCGTGGACAATCTTCTGGAATGGACCGGCCCCGGCGTGGCGTGCAGGAAGGGCCAGTTGCAAGACCTGCCGATCGAGGTTCTGGCGGATTGGCACGCAGACCTAATCTCTGGCCGGCCTGTGGCCATGCATGACGTGGCCGCGCTGCCCGCAGCCTCGCCGCTGCGCGAGACTATGCGCGACCACGGTATTCAGTCACTGGTGATTGCGCCGATGATGCAGGACGGCGCCCTTGGTGGGTTTGTCTGTTTCGAAAACTGCCACGAAGCGCGCCGTTCTCTGCCGGTCGAGGTGAACCTGCTGCAATCGGTTGCCAATGCGTTTGGTGCGATCTTTGCCCGAACCGCCGCCGAACGCAAGGCGCGCGAGGCCACCGACGAACTGCGCCGCGAACGCGACCGGCTGCAAGCGACGCTGTCTGCGCTGCCCGACCTGTTGCTGGAGGTCGACGAAACAGGACGGTTTACCGGCTATCATTTTGGCGCCTTGGCCCGGCCCATAGTTCCGCCGGAAGCTTTCCTTGGGAAGTTGCTGGAAGATGTAATGCCTCCCGACCGGGCCAATGCCTACCGTGCGATGATGCGGGAAGTTGATGCTGTCGGCCACAGTAGCGGAACAGCATTCGACATTCAGTTTGGTGAGGAAATCCGGTCCTACATCATCTCCGCGGGCGCCCGGCAGATCGCGCCTGACCGCCGGGGCTATGCGTTTTTGCTGCGTGAAGTCACGGACATCCGCCAGCGGCAACAGCGCATCCTGCGCTTGGGCAAGATCGCCGAACTGACCTCGAACCTTGTCGTGGTCACCGATGCGCGCGGCCACATCGATTGGGTCAACCCCGCCTTCGAGCGCCGCACCGGCTGGACGCTGGACGAGGTCCGTGGTTGCCAGCCCGGCGAATTGCTGCACTCCGACCGGGCCGACCCGGAGGTGCTTGCGCGCATTCGGCAGGCTTGGGACGAACATATGCCGATTCAGGCCGAACTTATCAACCGCGCCCGCAATGGCGAGGATTTCTGGGTCAGCCTTGACAACCAGCCGCTGTTCGATGATCGCGGGCGGCTGGCGGGTTACGTATCAGTCCAGACCGACATCACCGAACTGAAGCGTGCGCATCAGCGGGCCTCGCGCGTGCGCCTCATGGCAATCGAATCCGCCAGTGACGGCATCGCCATCATGGAGCCCGACGGCAAGTTTTCCTATATGAACCCGTCCTATCGCCGGATGTATGGGTTGCGACCGGGGGATAACATCACCCGGTTGCGGGGGCGCGACCTTGTATCGCCCCGGACTGCCGAAATCTTTGCCGCGCAATCCTACCGCGAGTTCCAAAAGACCGGGAACTGGCACGGCGAGATGCTGGGCGAGGATCGCGCCGGAAACCCGATCCACCATGAAATCACCCTGACCCGCACGGAACGCGACGGGTTGCTGGCCATTTCGCGCGACATCTCGCGCCGCAGCCGGTTGGAAGCGGAACGCGACAACCTGCGCGAGGAACTGCAACGGGCGCAGCGGCGCGAAACGCTGGCGCATCTGTCCGCCGGTGTCGCGCATGATCTCAACAATCTGGTGGCTGTGGTCTCGGGCACGGTGTCGCTGCTGGACCAGCATTTCCCCACCGATCCACAAGATTTCCGCGCGGCGCTGGGGCGGATCAGCCGCGCGATGGACGCCGCGCGCACGCTGGTCGAAGGGCTGGGGCATCTGGGCAAGCCGACATCGCCGCGCGGCACGCATGATGCGCGCACGCTGGTGCGCGAAGCCATCGACCTGTTGGGCACCGAGCGCATCCGCCGCCACGGCGTCCGTGCCACCTTGCCCGACTCGGCGCAGCCGGTCTGGGCCAACCGCACCGATCTGTTGCAAGTCATCGTCAACCTTGCGCTGAACGCCTGCGAGGCCAGCCATGCCGCCGCCAGCGCCGCGCAGGTCGAGGTTGCGGTTCTGCCTGCAGGCGACCCGCCCCCGTCGCGGGCGCCCGATGTCGGGTCCTTCCGCGCCGATATGCCCTGCACGTTGCTCGTGGTGGCCGATACCGGCCCCGGCGTCGATCCCGAATTGCGCGCGCGCATTTTTGACCGTTACTTCACCACCAAGGGCCAGCGCGGCACCGGA
>JAUXPG010000049.1 GCA_030683915.1 Gemmobacter sp. | reverse complement strand
CCAACTCCAGCACCTCGCCCACCCCCACCGCGCGGGTGATCGCGTTGGATTGCGGGTGCAGGTCGGCCTCGTCCCAGGTCAACTGACCGGCGCGCACCAGTTCGCCTACCACCGAATGATCGGGGGTCAGCAGGTCGATCTGCCCGTCGCGCAGGCGGTAAAGTCGGCTGTCCCCGGCCCAGAACGCCACGAAATGCCCGTCGGCGATCATCAGAGCCACCACAGTGGCCCCGATGGTGGCCCCGCCACGCGCTGCGGATTCCGCCCGGATCAGCGCATGCGCCTGCAGGATGGCGCCACGCAGGGCGTGCATCCGCCCCGCCGGTTCCGGCACAAGCGGCAGGGTGGCGATGCATTCCACCACGGTCTGGCTGGCGAAATCGCCCGCCGCATGGCCGCCCATGCCGTCCGACACGGCCCAAAGCCGATGGTCGGGCAGGATCAGGATGCTGTCTTCGTTCAGCTTGCGCACCCGGCCGACATGCGAGGTGGCGGAATGGCGCAACCGGATCATGCCCTGCCCTCCTCTAGCCCAAAGCTGCTTGCCGGGTCAAAAAGCCGGACGGCGTGGCGGTCGGTCAGCAGCGCGTTGCCTGCCATCACCAGATCACGCCCCGCCAGCCGGCTGGACCACAGCACCGGGCGGTGCATGTCCTGCGCCGCCAGCAACCCGGCCAGCGTCACGCCCTGCGGCAGCGACAATGCGACCTGCCCGGCGTCGTAGTTGGGCACCCCGCCTGTCAGGCTACGGCCATCCGGCGGTTCCGGCAGCGCGGCCAACCCTTGCGCCAGCCTGTCGCGCGTCATGCCGTCGTCCAGCGCATCAAGCGCCAGCGCCTCCATCGCGTCGAACATTGCATCGGCGTTCAGATGCGCCGACAGCGCATCCGCCAGCGGTGCCTGCACCGACGCCAGCGTCAGCGGATATTCCCGCCCCACCCGGTCGACCGAAGGCATCAGCACCCCCTGCACCGCCCAAGGCCCGGCGATGCCCGCCGACAAGGTGAACCGCCAGATCGGAGCCGACAGATAGCACCGCTGCCAATGCCCGCCCAAGGCGCCACGCCCTGCCAGCATCATGCGTTGCACCCAGGCATCCCACGGGTCGGTAAACCCCGGCGGCAGTGCGATGCGAAAGAAGTCCCCCAGGGCGGGCATCTTGCCGAAGGCGCCGAATGCGGTGGCCATGATCAGAACGACTTCGGACAGCGGAATTTCGACAGCGCGGCCAGCCCAAAGGGGTTGAGCACCGACACCGACTGCATCTCGAAAATCGCCGTGCGCCCTCCGACGTTGAAATTGATGCGGAACCTGTCGGATGCCGCCGTCTGGCGCACCGCCGCCGCATCGAGCAGCCGCAACCACGCCCAAGGCCCCGTCCGCCCAAGCGCGTTTTCGGATGCCGCCGTGGCGGGAAGCATCGTCAGTTGCGCGAACCCCGCAGGCCCCGGCCACACCACCTGACTGGGTCGCGGCGGGTCGCCATGCTTGTAGGCGATCTGGGCGCCGTCGATTTCCAACACCATCGACTGCGCCTCGGGGGCAAGCGCGACCGGGGTGATCTGAAAGGTGACGGCTGGCACCGGGTTGCCGGCAAAGAACGCCTCGCGGATTTCCGCGGCGTGCTGGAACTGCTGCAACACCTCGGTCGGCAGGCCCAGATCTGTGCCGTTGACGACCTTGGAACTCCACGGACGGGTGCGGGTATCGACGAACTTCGAAAGATTTTCGTTAAAGAATGTATCGATCTGGCCACCAGGGCCGAACAGCGTGGCAAAGTCGCGCATCGAGATGTCGGCGCGGCCCTTGCGGTTGATCGGATAGGCATTGGCGGTCGCCTGTTCGCAAAAGCCCAGCACGTTCGCCTGCCAGCGCGCATTGATGCCGGCACGCGTGCCATCCGCCGATATGCCGGACGACCCCGACGCGATCTGGGTGGACCAGCGTTGCAGCGGCCCCGGTACCGCCGATGCCGCCTGCTGGAACCGCACCATTGCGGTGCCCGCATCGGCCTGCGGGTTGCCCACACCGCCCGAAATGCTCAGCTTGTTCATGTCCTGATGCAGTTCGGCCAGCATGTCGAGCATGCCATCCAGTTGCGATGGCTGGCCGTCGGCGCGCGCCACCAGACTGTGCAGCCAACCAAAGCGGCGTTCCACGAACTCGCCCGGAACCTCGCCTGTGCGTCCCGGCGGGGCCGACCGGGCCATCGCCTCGAGCAACAGGCGCGCGCGCGGGTTCAGCGCGGCAAAGCCAAGCTTGCCGAGCACGCCACCGGCGGCGGCGGCCTGCGCGGCGCCCGGCACCTCGTCTACGGCTGTCAGGCGGGTCTCCGCTGCCACCGCCTCCAGCAGCTTGGCCATGGGCGAAGTCTTGCCCGCCAGCACGTTCAGCACATCCACCGCGTGACGCAGCGATTCCATCGGCACGATGTCCACGTCGCCCAGCAGCGCGTCATATTTCGCCACGTAGTCGGAGTAATAAAGATCAAGCACATCGCGGCTGATCGCCAGCAATGCGGCCTCGCTCTGCGCGGTGGCATCCTGCGGGCCCAGCACGAAGGCGTCGCCCTGCAACCGGGCCGAAACCTCCAGCGCCTCGTTCACGAACACGTCGCGGAACCCCTTGCGGGTAAAGATGCCGTCCACACCATCATTCAGCGGTTGCCCCGAGGTCCGCACCAGAACCCGTGCGACCGCCGGGCCTGCAGCATCGGTCAGGCGGAACTTCGGCAGGCTTGTCGCCACCGGGCTGGCCAGAATGCTGTTATAGACACGCTGCGCCTGCGGCATCTGCGTCAGGATATTGCGCGCCGCCGTGACCAGATCCTCGTTCAGCGCAATCGCCTCCATCGGCTGCGCCAACAGGGCGGCAAGGTGACCTTGCAGCGCCGCGCGCACGGGTTCATTCGCCACGCCGTCAAAGCTTTGCGCCCAATCGCGCGCCAGCCAGTCGCTGACCTGATCGCGGTTCATCGGCCCGACCAACCCGAGCATCAGATAAACCTTCAGCGCATCGAACAGCACTTCGGGGTTGTTGGCGTTGCCCTGGATCTGGTCCTCCAGCCGCAACAGAAGCCGGGGCAGGAAATGCTGGTTCAGCGCGGCGCGGTAGGCCTGTTGCGCCTCGTTGCCGATCACGCCGCCCTGATAGAGCCCCCAGCCAAGTGCGCCCGCCGACACCACCGCGCCGCCTGCCGGATTGCCCGGAATATCGCGCAGGATATCGAGCGCGGGCAGAACCTGCACCACGTCGCTGTCGCCCACCGCACCGGGCGGGATTTGGGCGGCGGCGGCCCTGTAGGCCTCGATCCGCTGGGCGACATCGGCCACCAGCGCTCGGTTGCCCAGATAGCTGCGCACCCAAAGCGTGCCCAGGGCCGCCGCCACAGCAAACGCGCCGATAAACGCCGCCACCCGCATCATGCGGTAGCGGCGTTCCACCTTGTCATCTGCGGAAACAAGCCCAGCCTCGCGAAAGATCACTGAATCGAACAGCCGGGTCAGGAAATACGACCGGCCCGGCCCGCGCCCCGCACCGATGGCCTGCCGCCCGATGCCAAAGCTGCGCGCCATGCCCATCATCAGCCGGTCAATCGGCGTGCCTTCCTGCGTGCCGCTGGTGAAATAGACGCCGCGCAAAAGTTGCCGGTGTTCAAAGCGGTTTTCCTGAAACACTTCAGTCAGGAAATCGCGCGCCACTGGCCGGACCGAGGCCAGTTGCTGCGGGAACGTGGCAATCAGACTGCGGCGCTGCGGGTCGGTTTCGGTGTTCAGCCTGTCCAAGGTCTGGGCATTGATACGCGCCAGCAGGGCCGAGAATTCATCATCAAACCCCGCGACCGGCGCAGCCGTCCCAGCCGTCGGCAAGGGCAGCGTAAAGCCCCAGACCTGCTCGCGCTCGTCCTTGGGCAAGCCTTCGAACACCTCGGTAAACCCGGCCAGCAGATCGGCCTTGGTGAAAAGCACATAGACCGGAAACCGCACGCCCAAGCGTTCGTGCAACTCGTGCAGCCTGCGGCGAATGGCGGCGGCATGGGCGCGCTGGCTGAATTCATCTTGATTTGACAGGTCCGACAGGCTGATCGCGATGATTGCGCCATTGATCGGCTGGCGCTTGCGATGTTTCTTGAGCATGTCGAGAAAGCCGGTCCATGCCGCGTTGTCGGCCTGCGCGTCGCTCTCCTGCGTGGTATAACGCCCGGCCGTATCGACCAGCACCGCATTGTCGGTGAACCACCAGTCGCAGTTGCGCGTGCCGCCGACGCCTGCGATGGCGGTCTTGCCCATGTCGTCGGCCAGCGGAAACTTCAGCCCCGAATTGACGATGGCCGTCGTCTTGCCCGCGCCCGGCGGCCCGATGATGATGTACCACGGCAGTTCATAAAGATGCCGCCGCCCCAGCTTTGACCGCCGCAGGCGCGACAACGCGCTGCGCAGTTTCTGGCGCATCTCGCCCAGTTCCGCCGTCACCACCTCGTCCGCGGCGGGGCCGGGGTCGGCGGCGGTGACGATATCGTCGGTCAACCGGTCGTCGCGTTTGCGCCCGGTCAGCAGGATCAGCAGCACCACCAGCAGCACGCCGATCCACAACACTGAAAATCCGACCAGCAGGCCCACCAGCGATTCGAAAGGCCGGGTTTCGCCAAAGGCAAGGAACGGCCCGAAGACCCACAGCGCCAGAGACAGCGCGATGCCGACCATGAAGGTGATGCCGATGCCGGAAAAGATGGCGCGAAGCGTACGGCGGATCATCGGGTCTGCTCCCGGATCAGGACGATTTCGATGCGGCGGTTGACCGCGTCAGTCGGTTTGTCGCGGTCCAGCGGTTCCTTGTCGGCGCGGCCTTCGGCGGTCAGGCGGGCGGGGTCCGCCACATGATCGCGCAGGTTGCGCAACACCGATTCCGCGCGGGCAAGCGACAGGTGCATGTTCGACGGGAACCGCGCCGACCGGATCGGTTGGCTGTCGGAATGGCCCACGACCAGCACCGGGCCTGTGGTATCGTTCAGGGCGGCGGCCACCCGTTCCAGTGGCAGCTTGAACTGCGGCTTGAGCACATCGGACCCCGACCCGAACATGCCGCCCCCCTTCATCCGCACCGTGACGGTGTTGGCGTCCTGAAATACGCTGACCAGGCCTTCGTCGATCTCCGCCTGCAAAAACGCCTCGACCCGCTGCAAAAGGCCCTGTTCTTCGACCGGGGGGGCCTGCACCACCGGCGGGGCGCGGCGTTCCAGCCGGGGCGCGTCGGCCGGGTCCAGCGCGGCGATGCTGCCCAGCAGGCGTTCAGTGCCGCCCGACAGCGCAAAAGACAGCCCGACAAAGCCGGTGCCCAGCAACACCGCCACCGCCGCCAGCGAAATCCAGAACGGTTTCCAGACCGACAGCGCCCGGTGCGGCCGATCCAGACCCGGCCAATGTGGCGACAGCGTGCGCTCGGCCTCGCCTCGCTGGGCGCGGATGATGCGCGCTAGGCCCTGACGGATGGTCAGGTGCCGGTCCGGCCCGCCCTGTTCCACCCTGAGCCGCCCCTCGAACCCCAGTGCCAGGCACATGAACAGGAATTCCAGCAAGTCGATGTTGCGGCCGGGGTCCTGTTCCAGCCGCGCCAAAAGGTCATAGAACCTGTCGCCCCCCACCGTTTCCCGGTGAAAGGTGCCCACCATGCTTTGCTGCGCCCAGACCGACGTTTCGCCCCACGGGGTGTTCAGCACCACATCATCCAGCGTGGCGCAGATGGCATAACGCGCGACCTTGACCTGCTGCGCGTCAATCCCCGCCTGCAGCGCCCGCGACTCAAAGGCGCGGATTTCGGTGATCACCGCCTTGCGCAGCGCGTCGGGGTCGGGGTGCTGGGCGCGGTTGCGCACCCTGCTGACCAGCGCGAACAGCGTCGCGGCGGCGGCGTTCAGCGGGTTCATCCCGGTCATGCCCGCCTCGATCAGATCTTCGGGCGCGCGGGGGGCGGGGGGCGGGGCCGTATTGCGCGCGGGGGGGGCCAAAGGCGACGCCACCGGAGGCGGCGGAGCAGCAGGCGCAGCGGGCAAAGTCCGGCGGCCCCCCGGATTGGGGCGGATCACCGTGCGTTCGCCTTCGTTGCCTTCCGCAAACGGGTCTTTGCCGGCCATCGCACACGCCCCCCTTTGTTTCGCCGGTTCAGCCCTGACGGACCGCCCAAAGCTCCATCTTCAACCCCGGATAGTCGCCCGAGACATGCACCGCGATGCCGCCCGAGGTGGTCATGCGGCCCCAATACGGGCTTTCGGGGTCAAGCTCGAAATAGACCACCCCGGAATGATACGGGATCTGGCGCGGCGCCACGGGCAGCGCGCGCAACGTGATCCCCGGCAGGGCCGAATTGACCAACTGGCGGATCTCCTCGACCGGGCCGATCTTGGCCTGACCGGCGAAATGGCGCCGGATGCTTTCGGCCGGAAGGTCCGCCGCCACGGCGAGATAAAACGCCGAGGTGCCGATCAGCTTGCGGTCCGCGATCAGGCCGACGGAAATGCCATATTTGCGCGGATCAAGCGGAATCGACACCGCGTTCTGTTCCAGCACCGCCGACAGATACCGCCGCAATACCCGCATCACCGGGGCGAAGGTTTCGGTCAGATCGTGATGGCGATAGGGTGGAAAGGCGGGCGGATGTTTTTCCGCCGCCATGAAGGTGGCCAGTTCACCGGCAATCGCCAGGCAGTCGCGATACACGTGTGCCGGGTGCAGGTTTTCCAGATCAGTCTGCATCCGGATCGCTGGAACCATGCGGTTGATCGCCATAAGCAACAGGAAATCCTGAATTTCCGCCGCGCCGCGCGCTGGCCCCGCCTGCCCCAGCCGCCCGGCCAGCGCAGTCATGCGGTGACCAAGCAAGCCTTCGAGTTCGCGCAGGAAACCCGACAATGCCGGGGCCGCCCGCAGGTCAAGCACCGAGGGGATGAAGGCGCGGTCGAGCACGACCTCCTGATCCGGGCGCACCTCGATGATGCGTGCGATGGGAATGGTCACGCGGTCGGCCAGATCATCGACTGCCAGCGCGAACTGCAACCGCAGCTTGCCCACCGCCAGCGTCACCGGGCGGCGGCCCGACCCCATGGTATCGGTCACCTCCAGCTCCGACACCCGCAGCCGCGCCGCCGACATCTCCACGCCGGTCAAGTCCACCGCCATCGCGCCTTGACGGCGCTGCGGCACGGTCAGGTAGACCACGCAATCCTTGATGCCGGGCGGCACCTCAAGCGCGGGGGGGTGATCTTCGGCCTGCGGAACGCGGAACACCACGCCATCGGGTGTCAGGCCGCTGACCGAGCGCAGGGCAAAGCGGCCGACCTTCAGCGCGTCGTCGTCGATATCAAGCGTGGAGACCCCCCAAAGATAGGGGGCCGCCCGTGCCGCCAACCCTGCCACCAGCGATTCCGCGTGGCGGTCGGCCTGCTGGAAATGGTGTGGCTGAAGGAACAACCCTTCGGTCCACAGAACCTTGCTATCCCACGACATCGCCCTGCCCCTTGTTGCCGGTGCCGGTTGTCCCGGCTTCGGACCTTTTCAGCAGGTCCATCTGATGCTGATAGGCGCGGGCAAATTCGCGCGAGAACAGCTCGTGGAAATCGTCCGACGCCTGACCGGCGATTTCGGTGTACATCTTTTCGTAAACTTCCCAATACCGCGCCTTGCGGCCCTTGAGCAGGCTTCCAAGGCCGCCGCCCACTTCGATCCGGCCTTCCAGCACCTGCGGCGACAGTTTGTGCAATATGCCCTTCAGCGCCGCCTCCAGCCCCGACATCATGGCCATCTCATGCGCCTTGATGTCGTCCAGCGCCTGCGCCGCGGCGGTCGGGGCATCAAGGTATCCGCGCGACCGGGGCCGGACCAGCGCCTCGACCGCCTGTTCCGGGCTGACCGAGAACTTCAGCGGGTTGTTGCCCCCGGCCGAGATCATCGTCTGCTGGATGCGGAATTCTGATTTGATCGCGCTGCGGGTCATCAAGACCTCGCGCAGGCCGCGCACCATGACGCCCATGGCCGCCCCTAGCCGGGTCATGGTCGCGACCAGTTCCTCGTCGCTGACCGGCACATCCCCGGCACCCAGCGCGGCCAGAAATGCCCGTGCGGCGACATCGGGGGCCGCAGCGGGCGGGGGGATGGGGGCCTGCGGCGCGGGCCGTTCGCCGCGCGGCGCGGTGGGTGCTGGCGGCGCGGTCGGCGGTTCGGCAAACGGATCGCGCCCGCGCGCTTCGGGGGCGGGTTGCGCGGGCGGCGGTGGATCACGCCGGTCGGAGGGTGGGGCGGTGCCCGGCAACAGGTCGTCCAGCCCCCAGTCATCGGGAATGACATCGGTGCTGCGCGCGGGGCGGAAACTGTCGGTCATGGGGTCGGAATGGTCGGCCACGCTGGCGCCCCGGTGGGTCGGGGCGGGGGACGGCGCCAGCAGGTCATCCACCCCGCCCAGCGGCGGCAACAGGCCGTCGTCGGCCAGATCGGGGCGGCGCACTTGGGACGGACCGGAAGGGGGTGCATCGCCCAGCAGGGCATCCAGAAAATCGACATCATCGCCCAGCGGGTCACCGTCCAGCACGGGCCGGGCGGGGGGCGGGGCGCGGCCGGGCTCACCCAAGGGAGGCAAAGGGTCATGCGAGGCGCCCAGTGGCGGGAGATCCAGCGGATCGGGCACATCGACGTCAGAAATGCCCACAACCAGCTCATAAGGGCCGACCGCCAGCACGTCGCCATCGTTCAAGGGCGTCGGTGTGCGGCCCAGCGGCACCTTGCCATAGTTCAGGAACGTGCCGTTGGTCGACAGGTCCAGCACCACGATGCGCCCACCGTGATCTTCCAGCACGCAGTGCCGCTTGGATATCAGCTGGTCGGGGTCCGGCAAGACCACATCATTTTCCGGTGCGCGGCCCAACGTAAGACTGCGCCCGCGCATCCGGATCAGATCAGCGCGACCGGGGATGCGGCCAGACGATTGGAATCTCAGTGTCACTGCCATCTGTCTTCCGTCATCCGCCTGTCAGGACCGTGATTTCGCCCAAGGTTACCATGCCGCCCAGCATGCACGGATCGGCCATCCGCAACGCGGGCATCTTGCAGATCATGACCGTCATGGACCCTTTGGCGAAGGCATGCGGCGCGGGAGGCACAGCCGGCGGCACCGGACCCGACATCGCCATGTCGAATTGGCGCGCGGCGGGTTTCTTGCCCACGACCACCGTCACCGCACAGGGCGGCAGGATGGGGCTGGGGAAACCGGGCGGCACGGCGCACACATGGAGGTCGCCCACGCGGGCTTGGGGCAATCCGGGCATCAGGCGTGTCCTTCTGTTTCGGTCACCGGGTCGGGTGCGCCCCGCGGGACATGGCCATTGCCGCCGCGCGCGATGTCAAGCGCACGGGCCATCAGAACCCAGCCATGCGCCACCTCGCCCTTGCTCACCCAATCGAGCGCCTTGATGTTCATGGTCAGCACCGCGGCCGGCACCGCAGCCGGGGGGGCGGGCTGGTTGGCAAGTTCCCCGGTGCCCATCCGTCCATCGGCATAAACCGCCGCCAGCGCGCAATATACTGTCTCATCATCGATATCGGCCCCGTCCATCGCACGCTGCGCCGCCGCGCGGCTGGCGTCACCGGGATTGAACACCCAGGACTCGGCAGCAGCAAGCGACGGCGTGGTCTGGCCTTCAGGCACCAGATCGCGCGCGGCAAGGCAGGCCCACCACACCGCCTCGCGCCCCGGCAGGGCAACGGACATCAGGTAGAGCATGTCGAACAGCGCTTCCTTTTCGGCCAGTTCCTCCAGCACAGCCGAAACCGGCGCGCTTGCAGGCGCGCGCAGCCGGGTCGAAAGCTTGGCCCCCGCCGCCGCCAGCAGCCGCGCCGCCGGTTGTGCCGGGATTTTCCGAAGGTCGTCATACCGGAGAGCATCCATCATCCCGCCCCCTTAGTTGATCATCACGAAGGCGCCCTTGATGATGGTCGAGGCTCCTCCCTTGATCTCGGTGATGGTCTTGCCATCGACGGTGACGGTCGGACTTTCGATCTTGATGCCGGCGGGGGTGAGTTCGATCGTGCTCGGCCCCACTTTCAGGGTGATCTTCTTCATCGCCTCAAGGGTGATGCTGCCCAGATCGGCCTTGACGGAGATGTCGCCTTTCTTGACCGCCATCTGGTAGCTTCCGACGCTGACGGTTTCCTTGTACGACCCCTTGTCCACCCCGGTGATCAGGTCGCCGGTCGCCACACCGATCTGGCGGTCGCCCTTCAGCACGCTCACGATCTGTGGCCCGGTTTCGACCTTGAGGAAATGCTTGCCCTTTTTCACCGTGGTCAGCATGTCGCCCTTGTCTACGGTGGTTTCCAGCTTGCCGTCCTTGATGGTGATGGTGCGGTCGCCGTTGGCGGTCATGTTGCGTTCCACCGTCAGCGACGAGTTGCCAAAGATGTCTTCTGTCTTGCCGGGTTTGATGCCCTTGGCGGCGGCGGCCCCAAGGATCGCGCCCACGGCAGGCCCGACGATGGAGCCATAGCTGCTGGCCCCGCTCCACAGTGCCGACACCACGCCGGCGGAGCCGAGCAAGCCGTCCAGGTCTTCGAACGCCCCCGCCCCGCCGTCGTCCAACACCGAACTTGCGACCGTGGTGGCGGTGGACAGCCCGTCGATGGCCCACCCCAGCGCGGGAAGGCCCTTGAGC
>JAUXPG010000445.1 GCA_030683915.1 Gemmobacter sp. | reverse complement strand
AAGCGGATCGATGCATGTCATACCGATGAAAGACCGCATCGTCGTAGTCGACAACAAGTGGAATGGCCCGCGACAACAAGGCGCGTTCGAGGGGCCAGGGCAACCAAGGCAGCGCTTCCTTTTCCAGCCAAATGAGATCGGCTTGACCTGCACGGATCAGTTGCCCGGTCCGCCGCGCATAGCCGGCCAGCGACGGACCAATGGTCGAATGGCCAGAATAAAGCCGGCGAAGGTAGCTTTCGTCAAAAAAAGGCTCAAGGGATGAGGTTAAGCCCAGAAAATCAAACGACTCGGCATACTGAATCAGTCGCAGGCGGCTTGAGGCCCCTGACCTTTCATAGCGGGTGAGCATCAGGGCCTTCACGCGACGTGGGCCCTCCACGCCATCAGCATCAGTACGATCCACAGCCTATGGGTCCAGTCCCGTCGGCCCGACAGGTGTTCGGCCCAAGCCTGTCGAACAGGAGCAGGTTCGATCAGACCGTCGCGCCGCAGGTTTTCTTCCGACAACAGATCTTCAGCCCAGCTGCGCAGCGGGCCGCGCAGCCAGTCGCCCACCGGGATGCCAAAGCCAGTCTTCGGCCGTTCGATCAACTCGCGCGGGACGTGCTGATAGAGGATCTGCCGCAGCGCCCATTTGCCCTGACCGTCGCGGATCTTCATCTGCGATGGCAGCCGTGCCGACACCGCGAGCACATCAGGATCGAGGAAGGGAACGCGGGTCTCAAGGCTGACAGCCATGGCAGCCCGGTCAACCTTGCAGAGGATGTCGTCAGGCAAATAGCTCCGCATGTCCTGCGCCATCATGCGGGCCGAAGCGTCATCTGCGAGGGCGGCTGGCAAAGGGTCGTCGAGCAAAGAACTTGGCTCGCCCCTCAGCCCGATCACCATCGACTCTCCCGGCCATTCCGACACCAGGCTGCGATAGAGATCATCCATCGTGCGGACATCGCGCAGCCGGGCGGCAAGACGGTGCGCCTTGACACCCGGCCGGGTGACCCTGCCGCCCGTCATTGTGCCGATGCGGTCCCAGGCGGCCACTGGAACCGCAGCAATCGCCCGGCCCAGACCATGCCGAAGCGGATGCGGGATCCAGTCCAGCCGTTTCCAGATGCGCGGCCCCCAGAAATAGCGGTTGTACCCGCCGAAAAGCTCGTCCCCCGCATCGCCAGACAGGGCCACGGTGACATTGCTGCGGGCGGCCCTGCAGACTAGGTGGGTCGGGATCTGGGACGAATCCGCAAAGGGCTCGTCATACATCTCGGGCAGCAGGGGAATGACCTCGCGCGCCTCGGTTTCTGTGACCGTGAGTTCGGTGTGATCGGTGCCCAGATGCCGCGCGACGGCGGCGGCGAAGGGCGCTTCGTTGAAGGCCGGGTTCTCGAACCCGACGGTAAAGGTGCGGACCGGGCGCGACGATTGCGCCTGCATCAGCGCCACGATCAGTGAACTGTCGATCCCGCCCGACAGAAACGCGCCCAACGGGACATCGGCGATCATCTGGCGGCTGACGGCCCGGCGCAGCGCCTCATCGACCGTCGCCAGCGCCTCGGCCTCGGTCGCAAACTGAGATCGCGCGCCGCTCTCGATCGTCTTGTTCAACGACCAGTAGCGCCGGATGGACAGCGATCCGTGGCTTTCACCGGGGCGCAGGGGATCATTCAGGGCAGCCGGGGGCGGCGCGTCATCCACGGTCAGGATGCACCCGGGCTCGAGCTTGTAGACCCCGGGATGGATGCTGCGCGGGGCGGGGACATAGGCAAAGCGAAGATACTGGGCCAGGGCCTGGCGACAGACGTCATGCGGAAAATCGGGATGCTGTCGCAGCGCCTTGAGCTCCGACCCAAAGACCAGCGCTTGCCCCGCCCACCCCCAGTAGAGGGGCTTCTCGCCGATCCGGTCGCGGGCAAGGGATAAGCGCCGGTCCCGCCGGTCCCAAAGCGCGATGGCGAACATCCCCGCGCTGCGGCGCAGCGTCTCGTCCAGCCCCCAATGCGCGATCCCGGCCAGAAGCGTCTCGGTATCGGAACGCCCCCGCCAGTCGGGCGCCGCCCCCTCGGCCGCAAGATCGCGGCGCAGGTCGAGATGGTTGTAGATCTCGCCGTTGAAGGCGATCACATACCGCCCGCCGACCGACTGCATCGGCTGCGCCCCGGCGGGACTAAGGTCAAGGATCGACAGCCGCCGATGGCCCAGGGCGATGCCGTCGTCGGCCCAGATCCCCTCCGCGTCCGGCCCCCGGTGAACAAGGGCCGCTGTCATGGTCTGGACGTGGCGGCGCAGGTCGTCAGCCGACTGATCCCGAGGCTCGAGGATCCCTGTCATTCCGCACATCAGCCGTCTCCATCGGTCAATTGGCGATACAGCTGCGCATAGGCTGCAGTGCCGGTTTCGAGAGAAAAGACCTCTTCTGCCGCGGCTCGGCAGCGCGAAGGGAGTTCGGGGTCCTCCAGCAATGTCATCAGGTCGGACCACGCAGATGACATGGCCTGAGGATCCGGGCTTTGGGCCAGGACACCCACGCGGTAGTCCCGGACTATGTGAGCCACATCGCCCACACCGTCATTCGCCACGACCGGCAGGCCGCAACCGAGGATCTCGGCCATCCTGGTGGGGGAACTGCCCAGCTTGCTGAGACCGTCAGTGAAGAACATCACCGACGCTATCTGCCCCTGCAAGACCCGATGCACGTCCTCGGGAGCGGAGGGTGCGATCCGCAACCGCTCGCCCAGCCGACCATCCGGATCGAGGGCCACCCGCAATCGGGCCGGATCGTCCCGTGTGGTCAGTTCGAACACGGCCTGTGGATCCCGCGCCGCAGCGATGGACAGGAATGACGACAGCCAGTCCAGTCGAAACCAGCCACTCAGAACCGTACCAAGGCACCCGATCACGCGGAGTGGGGGCTTCTGTGCCCCCGGGACGAAGCGCTCCAGATCGGCGCAGGTCGGGATCACGGCGACCCTCTGCCCTGCCATGTCGTCAGGGTAAACGCGGTTCAAGTGATCGACCGCCGCATGGGTCAGCGATACCACAGCGCCAGCCCGCCGCAGGCAGGCGCGCTCGGCCGCCACGATGGCGCGGTGCAACAGTGACCCGCGCCGCAACCGCCCGGCTGTGATCAGTTCTTCCGGCCAAAGCGCCCGCATGTCGAAGATGAACGGCACGCCCGTCATCCGTGAAACGAGCATTGCCACTGCCGCCGGAATGTAGGACCGCGCATGGATCAGCCGCGCGCCCTGACCCCGCACCTCGCGCTGCACCAGCCAGACCATCCGCAGCATCGACAGCGCCGGGGCGATTACCCTAGGCCGCGGCCGGAACCGCTGCGGCAGCCAGCGGATACCCAGTCGGTCACATTCAGCCCGCATCGCGGCCATCCGCGCGGCATCGGCCCGATCCTCGTCCTTCTCATAGGTGATGAGCGTGATCCGATAGTCCCGCGACAGCCCCCGCAGATAGGCCAGCACCTGACTTTGCCCCAAGGGCTCGAGCAGGCCGTTGCGGGTGAGGTAGAGCGTCGGGGTCATGTCAGGCCAAGCAGATTAAGGTATTTGCGCGCGGCGATCTCGGGCGCGAAATCGGCAGCACGGCGGATCAGGGCCGCGCGGTCCACGGGCGCGGCCAGCGCGTCCTCTATCGCGCAGGCCAGTGCTGGGGCATCTCCCACGGGCACCAGACGGCCAAACCGCCCCCCCTCCAGGATTTCGGCCGGGCCCGAGGGGCAGTCAGTGGACACGACCGGCAGGCCGAAGGAGAGCGCCTCGACAATCACGTTGCCGAATCCTTCATGGTCCGAGGACAGGACGAACAGGTCCGCCGTGGCATAGAAGGGCGAAGGATCGGGGTGAAAGCCCGCAAAAATCACCCGGTCCGCGATCCCCAGGTCCGATGCCAACGCCCGCAGGGCAGCCTCGTTGTCGCCCTGGCCGAGCAGCATCAGCCTTGCATCGGGGCGGGGCAAGTCGGCGAAGGCGCGTAGGAGGAGGGGGTGGTTCTTCACCGGCTTCAGGTTGCCGACTGACAGGATGCGGGGGCCATTGGTCGCCCAGAGCGCATGGGCTGCAGTCAGGTCATCTGGCGCAGGCTGAACGGCTGGGCGGACAGGGTTGTGGATTGTCGTGAACCTGTCCAGCGCCATGCCCGACAAGTCGGCCATATCGGCGCAGGTCCCGTGCGAGACGCCGACTCGCGCCGTAGCGAGGCGATAGCCCGCAAAGGCGGACGCGCGCATAGCGAGGCTATGGACGTGGCCCCGCGGCGCATACTGCCGCGACAGGATGGCATGTTCGCTGATCAGAACCCGCCCGCGAAAGCCTGCGATGCGCGCGGCGACGGGGGCGATCACGGTCAGGGGCCACATGCCGACGATCAGCGCAGCGGGGCGGCGCTGGCGCAGATATCGGACGAGAGCGGGCGCCACGTTCCGTGCCCGAGGCGTGGCCAGATCGACAACCGCGAACTCGCGCTGCGCTTCGGGTAGGAGATCGCCCTTCGCCTGCATCAGGACGAATTCTACGGTATGGCCGAGACGAACGAATTCTCGCGCAAGGACGAGCCCTAGACGCTCGACCCCGCCACCGCGCAGGTCGGGGAGAAGGAGGGCGACAACGGTATTGGAGCGATCAAGCATACCTGACGGATTTCAGTGCGAAGAACAGTCTCTGGCCAAATACCCTAGCTAGTGCAGATTTTGTGTTTCCCGTGCGCGTAGCAAAGTAAAGCCACTTAAGACGATCGAATAGTCTTGCTCTTTGCCAGTTTGTGGCATGTCTGAGGTGCTCATACTCAAGTTTAAGCCTGTTGGCTACCGATTTTGAAATCTGGTCTTCGGCCTTGCAGGCCATTAGGAAATCGATGCAATATTTCTTTGCATCTCTCGCCCGCTGCCATCTGACTATCGCTTGATTTTCAACATCTCGGGGCGAATTGCTATCACTGAGTCGGTTAGAAAGATTTCTGAAATGGTATCTATACTTGATGAGTGGCTGGTTCGACCTGATCGAGCTTCCGCTAACGAGGGCAATAAGATCGGATAATACCATGTCTTCGTAAAATATCGCAGATGAAGGAACCGGCAATTCCTTTAGAAAGTTTGCCTTGTAGGCCGCAGAAGCTCCGTGAATCCATGCAATATTCGCGGCATGCCAAGCGCGTCGCCGTTCGATTCTGCCCAGATCCCAATCCCGCCTTTGCCCGTTCTCGTCAATGATAATGTCATCGCTGGAGAAAGCCAAAGACTCCATCCCAGAAAGCGCATTGGCTATGACTTCTGATCTTTCCGGCAAGGAAATGTCATCTCCGGCGCCAACTATGATGATTTCGCCAGTTGCCAGCTGCGCAACGGACAAGACATGAGCAAGGACACCAAGATTGACCTTCCCCCTCCTCACTTTCACCAGATGCGGCCCCTGATACTCCCGCGCCATCTCCTCCATAATCTCGAAGGTGCGGTCGCTGGAACAATCGTCCGACAGGATGATCTCGAGCGGCGAATAGGTCTGGGAAAACGCGCCCTCCACCGCCTCGCGGACGTATTTCTCCTGATTGTAGGCAAAGAGGGCAAAGGTGACGAGGGGGCGGTCCTCTGCCCCCTCGGGCAGGTCGGTGTTGCCGTAGGTTCGTATCACTGCTTGATCATCCATCCCTTCATCCTTTCTCCAAGACGTGCGATGCGGCCGAGCCTGCCGCCCGCCCCCGCCATGGACGACAGACGCATCAGCGCCCAGATCCCCGTGGCCAGCGCCAGCCCCACGCCGAGGACAGCGCCCAGCGGCTCGGACCAGCGCGCGGCAATGTCCACCGCTACCGCCGCGGCGATCACCGCAAGCGCCTGCGCCTTGACTGCGCGGGTCCAGCGGAAGCCGATCCGACGTCCACCCAGCCACCATACCAGTGGAAGATACGCGACATAGAGCGCGAGGAACGCCACCCCCGTGGCCGTGACCCCGATCAGCGGCAGGCCGATCAGCACGCCCAGGACGAAGACGCCCATCCCCAGCGACTCGGTCAGGATGAAGGTCTTGCCCGCCCCCATTGCAAGAAGGACGAAGCCCAGCGGCCAGCTCATCACCTTCAGGATATCACCCAGAAGCTGCCAGCGCAGGATCTCGACCGCGGGGCCGAATTCGGCGGAATAGAGCAGATGGATGACCCAGGGCGCGAGGCCCAGCATGGCCAGCAGCACCGGCGCGCAAAGAAGCAGAGCCACCTCGGTCTGTTCGTTGACAAGGCGGGTGGCGGTGGCGGTGTCGCGGATCGCGGCCGTCAGGCGGGGGTAGTAGTCGGTGCCCATCGCGCCAAGGACAAAGCCGAGATAGGTCATCCCGATCGCCCAGGCGGCCTGGAATTGGCCCAGAGCCTCGGCGCCAAGGTCGCGCTGGACAAGGGTTCGCGCCGCAAGGTGGCCCAGCGTCGTGACAAGACCGCTCAGCATGAAGGCAAAGCCCAGCGTCACCATCGCCCGCCATTCGCGCGACATCTCGGGCAATCGCACGGGTGGCCCCGCGGGCCGGCCAAGGCGGGCAACGTAGAGATGGCCGAGCAGGAACGTGACGACCGGCGCGATCAGGACCATCGCGATGAGGCCTTGCGCACCCCAGAGCCACAGCGCCAGCACGCCGAGTGCGGCCCCGATGACCCCGGCGCCGACGTTGATCCGCGCGAGATCGCCGATCCGGCGCAGGCCGGTCAGCAGCGCGCCCTGCGACCCGGCGGCAACGGTAAGTGCTACGCCCAGCGACAGCCAGGCAATGTCATTGGCGCGGCTCTCATCCGCGAGGATCACCCGCGCGATCCAGCCGCTGGCCAGCCAGAACAGGGCCGCCCCTATCAGGGCAAGCGCCATCGTGCCCCAGAACAGGGCGCGGCGCGTGCGGCCCACCGCTTCGTCACCGCCCTTGGCATGGGCGGCGGCGATCTGGCGGGTGCCGACGTTTCCGATGCCAAGCGCCGCGACAGAGGACGCGGTCTGGACGAGGCTGAGGTACAGTCCGAAAAGGCCAACGCCTGCAGGCCCCAAGAGCACCGCCACGACCTTCATCTTCACAAGGCCCACGGCGATGTTGATGACCTGCGCCCCCCCGATGATCGAGGAGGAGCGCAGGATCGTGCGGTAGGACGATCCGCTCACGCAGCCGCCCTGACCGCGTCGATCACCCGCGCCGCATCTGCCAGCGGCAATTGCGGCCCCATTGGTAGGCTCAGCACCTCGCCCGCCAGATCGCGCGCCAGCGGCAGGGCATCGGGCGCAAGACCAAGGTCCGCATAGGCCGCCTGCATGTGCGGCGGGATCGGGTAGTGGATCAGCGTGCCGACCCCTGCGTCAGTCAGCCGCTTTTGCAGCCCGTCACGGTCGGGCGCGCGGAGGACGTAAAGGTGCCAGGCCGGTTCGGCCCAATCGGGCAGATGCGGCAGGATCAGCCCCGTATCCCGCAGCCCTTTGGCATAGGCGGCGGCAATCGCACGGCGGCGGTCGGTCCAGGCATCGAGATGCGGCAGCTTGGCCCGCAGGACGGCGGCCTGGATCGGGTCAAGGCGCGAATTCACGCCCTGCACTTCGTTCACATATTTCACCCGGCTGCCATAGTTGCGCAGCACGCGGATGCGGTCGGCCAGATCGGCGCGGTTCGTGGTGACCGCACCGCCATCGCCCAGGGCGCCCAGGTTCTTGCCGGGATAGAAGCTCCAGCACACCACATCGCCATGCGCGCCGATGCGCCGCCCCTTGTAACGCGCGCCATGGGCCTGGGCGGCATCCTCGATCACCGCAAGCCCATGCTGGCGGGCCAGCGCAAGGATCGGGTCAAGGTCGGCGGGTTGGCCATAAAGGTGGACCGGCAGGATCGCCCGTGTCGCCGGGCTGATCGCGGCGGCAATGCGCGCGGGCTCGATATTGTGGGTGGCGGGGTCGGGTTCCACCGGCACCGGCCGCGCGCCCACGGCCGTGACCGCGAGCCAGGTGGCGATGTAGGTGTTCGACGGCACGATCACCTCATCCCCCGGGCCGATGTCGAGCGCCCGCAGCGCGAGGATCAGCGCATCGAGGCCATTGGCCACCCCCACCGCATGATCCGCCTCGCAATACGCCGCCCAGTCCGCCTCAAAGGCCTCCACCTCGGGGCCAAGGATATACCAGCCCGAGTCGAGGACGCGGTGGATCGCCGCGTCGATCTCGGTCCTGAGTTCGCGATAGGCGGCGCCGAGGTCGAGGAAGGGGATCATGGGCTAGGGCTCCGAACTGCATTTCCGAGACTCGCGCTCAGGGCTAGTCCCATAAGGTCTATTCTCTCGCCTAATCGTTCTCCACCCACAATCGAAAGATGTCCACCGTCCCTGTATAGTGGCCGGCCGTCGATTGTTGCCGGGCACTGATCGTCGTTGCAAATTAGATCATCGAGCCGGATTACTGGAACTATTTCATCAATGGCGGACAACAGTTCATCAGATGAAGCACTGTGCGCGTCGTGGATCGAGCGCTGAAAATCGCATACACCCTCGTCAAGTGCCATCAACCTACTTCTCAGGACACAAATACCAAGATCTGTACCCGTTCGGGGTGGGGGTGAGACCACGACGACTCTCTTTCCCGCGGCACGAGCCACATCCACGAGGCCCCTGAAACTATTTATAACCGCTTCGAGCTTGAGATCAGGATCAGTGATCAAAAGACCGTCAGACGTGAAGATTGGCCTCGACAAATGTTCAAAGGGCGAGCTGATAATAATTAGCTCAATATCTGGGTTGCTAAAGATCCATTCCGTGACGCGTCGATTGTGATCCATACACTCTTGCCAAGGCCTAAGGGTGCCTTGGATTGCAAGTTCATACAGTGGGCCACACTGACTGAGTGTCAGTTGCGTGAACTCTTGCCTCGTTTCACTAGATGATAACACAGGCGCAAGATGCATAGCGTAACTATCGCCCCAGAGTGCTATTGTTGAACGTTCCGAGTCCGAGGTCGAGCATTCCTCTAGATCAATCGGCCATGGCTGATCACAAGCTTCAGCGAGGCCATAGTTGGGAGCGAGGATCTCACCGTTCGGGTCTATAGATGCAAATGACCCACCAAATGGTGCTATTCTATTGGGCCAACCCTCTCCTTGCATCAAAACCATGCCAGAAAAGACGCCAAAACAGATAGAAAAAAAACTAGCGGAAAAAACCCTAGATTTCGAGCGCATAACAACCCACCCGCTCCGGCATGGCTGCTCTACAAGTTTCCAAGTTAATGCTGCCAAGACAAATGTTGCTGCAAGAATTGCTATCAACGCGGGGCCCTCCGGGTTATCGAGGACCCTAATCCGATAAAAAGCAAGCAAAGGTTGATGCCAAAGATAAGCACTGTAGCTGATCAGCCCGATGGCAACCAAGGGCTTAATGCTAAGTAATCTCCCGGCCAGAGTGTCTTTGGACCCAAAGCCCAACAGAAGCATGGTCCCGCCGACTGGCAGTAATGTCCAGAGACTGGGGTTCGGCGTGGAAGCGTTAAATAGGACAACGGCGACTATGATTAGGAGTAGACCGAAGAAGGACAATGCTTCGTTCGCGATGGGACGTCGGTAATTTCCGATTGCCACAAGCGCGCCTGCCAGCAGTTCCCATATCCTGGTTGGAAGAAGATAGAAGTTTGCCGAGACTGCATTGGCGCTTGCCCATTGGGCAAGTGCAATGCTTGAAATCACGACCGCTAATAAGAGGACTGCAAGAGCTTTTCGGGAAAGCGGCTTCAGCAATAGAAGAAGGATCGGAAACAAGAGATAGAATTGCTCTTCGACACCCAAAGACCAGGTGTGAAGCAAAGGCTTGAGTTCGGCGGCTGCCGAAAAATATCCGGACTCTCTCCAGAAGAGTATATTTGATCCAAACAGCGCTGTAGCAACCAAACTCTGCCCGAAATCCACGAGTTCCTGCGGCGTCATCCAAACCCAAGCAAACGGGATGCAAGCTGCCATCACTAAGGTCAGCGCAGGAAGGATCCTTCGGGCGCGCCGTTCATAGAATCGAGCGATTGAGAACGTATTGGACTGAATGTCAGCCAAGATAATTGATGTGATCAGATACCCACTGATGACAAAAAACACATCGACACCGATAAATCCTCCGCCGAAACCGGTTACTCCAGCGTGAAAGAGGATTACAGGAATAACCGCAACAGCACGCAGGCCATCGATTTCAGGACGATAATTCGTGGACATTTTGCTATTGGCTATTACTTGAAGCTGCCAAGGTCGAGGAAGGGGATGTTCATGCCCGTCGCCTTTCCAGTTCTGCAAGAAAATCGTCATAGGTCCGCAGATAATCCTCGGCCTCGTAGGTGCGGGAGGCGAAAACCAGCAGGACGGCGTCTGGGCTGTAACGATACTGCGTGCCCCAGATCATTTCCGGCATGAACACCCCCATGTCGGGCCGGTCGAGGGTCACTTCGCAGCGGGACTGGCCGTCATCCAATAGCACACGGCAAGAGCCATGCAGGCAGATCAGGAATTGTTGGCACTGCTTGTGCGCGTGTTCGCCGCGCAATTCCATCGAGGGGACATCGAACACGACGAAATATCGCGCGGGCGAGAAGGGAACTTCGGTCGGGACTTCCCCAACGGTCAGCGAGCCCCGCGCGTCGGTGATCCGCCGCATGAGGAACAGGGCACTGTTGCCCACACCCAGATCGACCTTCGACGGGCGCGGAAGATGCCCAAGCGCATGAATGTCGATGTGCTTGGGATCGGGTTTCCGCCGGGAGCCTTCGCCATCAAGATAGCCGACGACCTGGGCGGGATTGCCTTCGACGATGGCATTCGGCGGGACTGACCGAAGCACAACGGCCCCCGCCCTGACCCAGGCGCCCTGACCTATCGTCACATCGGCCCCGATCACGGCTGCGGCGTCCAGCCGTGCATTCTGGCGAAGAACAATTCCGTCTCCGGCAAGCACGACCCTTGGGCCGAGTGTCACCCCTTCGGCAATCTGGGCGCTTTCGGGTATGATGCAGTCAATGGGGTGGTTGGTCATCCTGCACGCTCCTCTTCAAGGATCGCCAGATATCCGGCGCGGTCAGCCTCGAACCGGCTGCGCGGATAGGTGAAATAGATGTCCTGATCCGTCTCGTGCGTCTCGGTAGCGCCGAAGCGCCGATGAAAGGCCAAGGTGTTTGCGTTGTCACGGCGGACATCGAATTGCGCTTTCGGAAGTCCCAGGCCATCGAACGCAACCATGTAGACGAGCACCGCACTCTCCAGCGCCGCCTTGCGTGTCTTGTTGTGGTCGAGAATCCAGCTGCGCCAGGTAAAGCTGTCGGCACCGATGTCATAAAGCCGGACCAACCCACAGCGGGTGCCGTCCTTGCGCGCGATCACATAGTAAAGCTCCCGCAAGTCAGCCTCGCGCGCCTTGTAGCCTTCGATCCACCGGCGCTGATCCTCGGCCGTGCCGCGCACTTCGGACAGGTGCCGGTTATAGGCCGGATCGGTGCGCAGGGCATGGACATAGTCTGCATCCTCGGGCCGGATCAGGCGCAGGATCAGGTTCGGGCCTTCGACCCGGGCGAGGTTTTCGGGAACCATCACAGCCTCAGATCGCTGGCGTCGCGCGCGAACACGCTTTTCAGATCGCAGAACACCGCGCCGTCGCGGCCATGGCGGCGCAAAGCCTCGGGGCCAGCCGCGCGGAATGCATCATGCGCCACCGCCAGCACGACACCGTCGTAAGCACCGGCCTCGGGCGTGCCGATCAGGTCCAGCCCGTATTCGTGCCGCGCCTCCTCGGCATCGGCCCAGGGGTCATGCACGTCGACCTGCACGCCGTAGTCCCGCAGTTCCTCCACCACATCGACCACGCGGGTGTTGCGCAGGTCGGGGCAATTTTCCTTGAAGGTCAGGCCCAGCACCAGCACCCGCGCACCATCCACATGGATGCGGCGTTTCAGCATGGCCTTGACCATCTGACCCGCCACATAGGCACCCATCCCATCGTTGATCCGCCGCCCGGCCAGGATCACCTGGGGGTGATACCCCAACGCCTCGGCCTTGTGGGTCAGGTAATAGGGGTCCACCCCGATGCAGTGGCCGCCGACCAGGCCGGGGCGGAAGGGCAGGAAGTTCCACTTCGTGCCTGCCGCCTTCAACACGGCCTCGGTATCGATCCCCATCCGGTTGAAGATGATGGCGAGTTCGTTGATCAGCGCGATGTTGAGGTCGCGCTGGGTGTTCTCGATCACCTTCGCGGCCTCGGCCACGCGGATCGACTCGGCCTTGTAGGTGCCGGCGGTGACAATGCTGGCGTAAAGCGCATCGACCTTGTCGGCAATCTCGGGGGTGGAGCCCGAGGTGACCTTGCGGATCGTGGTCAGGCGGTGCGCCTTGTCGCCGGGGTTGAT
>JAUXPG010000369.1 GCA_030683915.1 Gemmobacter sp. | reverse complement strand
AGGCGAAACCGGCTGACGCGCCATGCAACCGGCCTTTTCCCGCCGCCCCCGCGTGCTAAGTCCTGCGCCAAAGGAGACCGCAATGCCCATAGCCGTGCTGTTCGTCGCCACCTCGGTGGTGTTTCTGGTGCTTGACGCGATCATGCTGACGCAGGTCATGGCCCCGTTGTTCCAGCGCCACATCGGCCCGCTGATGGCCGACCCCTTCCGTTTGGGCCCGGCGGTGGTGTTCTATCTGGGCTATGTCGGCGGGTTGCTGGCGCTGGTGTCATGGCCTGCGCTGCGCGACCGGCGCCCGGTGCTGGCGCGGGCGGTGGTTCTGGGGCTGATGTGCTATGGCACGTTTGAATTCACCGCATGGGCGATTCTGGCGGACTGGCACTGGACCATGGCCGTGACCGATACGATCTGGGGCGGCGTGCTGACCGGCGCCTCGGCTTGGGGTGGCGTCGCGATCACGCGCAGGGTGGTGCGCGCCTAACCCAGCGCCGCCGTCAGCCGCCGCGCAAGGGTTTCGACATCGGGCACCACGGCGGCATAGCTGGCCAGCGGCGGTTCGGCGAACCCTTCGGCGATCACATGGTCCAAAAGCCGCAGCAGCGGGTCCCAATAGCCGTCGATGTTCAGCAAGAAGATCGGCTTTTCGTGCAGGCCGATCTGACGCCATGTCAGGATCTCGAAGAATTCGTCCAACGAACCGGCGCCGCCCGGCAGCACCACGATGGCGTCCGAATTCATGAACATCACCTTCTTGCGTTCGTGCATGTCCTCGGTGACGACCATGGTGGTCAGGCGCGCGCGGCCCTTTTCGCGCGCCATCAGATGTTGTGGGATGACGCCCATCGCGGTTGCGCCAGCGGTCTGTGCCGCTTCGGCCACCAGCCCCATCAGCCCGACATCCCCGGCCCCATAAATCAGACGCCATCCGCCTTCGGCAATCAGGCGGCCCGTGTCGCGCGCGGCCGCGGCATAGACCGGGCGGGCGCCGGGGCGCGAGCCGCAGAACACGCAGACGGAACGGGGGGCGTGGGTGGACATGGCGCTTCTCCTGCACAACAGGCTTTGACCTCTGTTACAAGGCTTCCTATGGTCGCTCAAGCGCCCTGCGGAAAAGGGGCGGCGAGGGGATTGGAATGGCGGAAAAAATGCTTGGGTCCGGCATGGTGCAGGGCATCTTGGCCGGGGTCGTGGCTGTGGTGGCCCTTGTGGCAGGCTGGCAGGTGTGGAACCGGGCGTCAGACGTCCCGGCGCCTGCACCGCTGGCGGCGCCGGTCACCCCTGCCGCGCCGGTAAGCGTGGCGGCCCCGCAGACCCCGGCCCAACCCCCTGCCGCAGCCCCCGCACAAGAGGCGGCGGCACCGCAGCCCGATCCGGCGCCTGCCGAGGCCGCCGAACCCAGTGCCGCCGCCGCAGCCCCTGAAGCCGCAGCAACCGGAGCAGCATCCGAAACTGCCGCCGCCTCCGCATCCGAAACCACCACCGAAGCGCCCGCGCCGACCGCGGCCGTCATGCCCGCCCCGCCTCGGTTCGACACCTTCCGTCTGGGCGATGACGGCATCGCCATCGTGGCAGGGCAGGCTACGGGGGGGACCGACGTGGCCATTCTGGTCGACGGAGCCGAGGCAGCGCGCGCCCCGGTTGATGCGTCGGGCCGCTTTGCCGCCGTCTTCACGCTCAACCCTGCATCGCAGCCGCGTGTGCTGACCTTGCGGCTGCGGCGCCAAGGGCAGGACGAGGTCGATTCGGCGGACAGCATCGTGATCGCGCCGGTGGTGCAGGTCGCGGCGGCCAATGAAACCGCGCCTGCGCCGGTTCTGCCGCAAAGCCCCGCCGCCCAAGCCACCGTCCCGGAGGCCGAGCCTGCGCAGACCACCCCGGCCCCCGCCACCAGCGCCGAGCCGCCGGTTGTCGCTCCGGCGGGCGCGGCGATTGCGACGACGGACGCGGGCGACAACGGCACAACACCAGCGCCCGCGGGCGAAGCGGTGGCCACCGCCGTCTCCGCCCCCGGTGGCGCAGCACCGACGCCGCAGGACGCTGCCGCCGCCTTGCCGCCCGCCGAAACCCCGCCAGCCGTGGCGGGCACGGCCCCGGCATCGCCGCCGCCCGAGGCTACGGCGAACGCGACGCCCGCCGCATCATCGGACGCCGCCCCCGGCACCGCCACGCGTGCCACCACGTCGGACATCGCCGCCACTGCGCCTGTCACGGGGGCCGGCACCGCGCCCGCCCCGGCAACGGCCGAAGCCGTCGCCACGCCCGCCGCTGTGCCCGTCGCACAGGCGCCGTCGAACCTTCTGCTGTCCGAGGGGGGTGTCACCGTCTTGCGCGGCGCGGGGGCCGATGCGCGGCTGGTGATCGATTCGATCAGCTATTCCGAAGCAGGCGCCGTGCAGGTCGCGGGAAAAGGGCCTTCGGGCGATGTGGTGCGGCTGTATCTCAACAACGCGCTGCAACTGGAAACCCTGATCGACGACACCGGGGCGTGGCGCGGCACGCTGCCGCCGGTGCAGCCGGGGCTTTATACCCTGCGCGCGGATCAACTCGATCGGGGCGGCAAGGTGCTGGCGCGGTCAGAAACCCCGTTCCTGCGCGAGGCACCCGAGGCGCTGGCCTTGGCGCAGGCCGCCGCAGCGCCCAAGCCCGCAGCGGATGGTGAAGCCGCTGCCGGGGCTTCGCCATCCGCCTTGCCGGTGCAACTGGTGACGGTGCAACCGGGGTTCACGCTGTGGGGCATCGCGACGGCGACCTATGGCAAGGGCATCGAATACGTGAAGGTGTTCGAGGCCAACCGCGACCAGATCCGCAACCCCGACCTGATCTACCCCGGTCAGGTCTTTACCCTGCCGCAACCGGACTGACCGGGGGGCAGGGGTTTACCCTGCCGAGCAGGCGGGCTAGTCAGGGCACATAATCCCACCGGGCGCCTTCGCTGCGCCATGGAAGGTTGTTTCATGCGCAAGCCCACCATTCCCGACGCGCCGTCGCGCAATCCGCCCCCCATCGACACGCCCCGCGCACCCGCAAGCACGACGCTGCGCCGGGTGCTGCCCTACCTCTGGCCGGAAGGGCAGACATGGGTGAAGCGGCGGGTGGTTCTGGCGCTGGTCATGCTGATGCTGGCCAAGATCGTGTCGGTGTCGACCCCGTTCCTGTACAAACAGGCGGTCGATGCGCTGGCGACCCCTGAGGCCGGTGCCGCCACATTGCTGGCGATGGGGGCGGTCGGCCTTACGGTGGCCTATGGCATGGCGCGGTTGCTGACGGTCGGGTTTCAGGAACTGCGCGACGCGATCTTCGTGCGGGTGGGTCAGCGCGCCTTGCGCCAGCTTGCGCTGGAGACCTTCACCCATATCCACCGGCTGAGCCTGCGCTATCACATCACGCGCAAGACCGGTGGCCTGAGCCGCATCATCGAACGCGGCGTCAAGGGTGTGGATTTCCTGCTGCGCTTCATGCTGTTTTCCATCGGGCCGCTGATCCTGGAACTGACGATGGTGTCGGTGATCTTTGCGGTCGTGTTCGGCTGGCAATACATGGCCACGGTGGTGGGCGTGATCGCGCTTTACGTCCTGTTCACCTTTCGCGTCACCGAATGGCGCGTGGCGATCCGGCGC
>JAUXPG010000357.1 GCA_030683915.1 Gemmobacter sp. | reverse complement strand
TCTCGGGGTCCAGCCCCACGGCGATGCCATAAACCGGGCCCACCATGCGAAACGCGGCGCCCGTCACACCGGACACCACCACGCCAACCGCCGCCAGCGGCGACCGTTCCCAGGCCAGACGCGGGCGCAGGCGCGGCGCTTCGCCTGTCTCGGGGGCTTCGGCGCGGGTCAGCACCAGCGGAAACAGCGCGGCACAGCACAGCAGCGCCAGCAGATTGTAAGACAGGTAGCTGGCCGGTTCCAGAACCGCCACGATCAACTGCGCCCCAAGCGACCCCACGATATCGACAACCCGGTACACCCCCATCGCCCGGCCCCGGTTGTCGTTGGTGACCTTGCCTTGCAACCACGCCTCGACAATTGTGTAGCACCCCGCGACCGCAAGGCCGGTGGCCATCCGCATCACCGCCCACGCCAGCGGGTTGACCACCATCATGTGTGCCAGAATGCCGATGGTGCCCGCAGCGATGAACGCGGCAAAGGCGCGGGAATGCCCGACATCGCCCATCAACCGTGGCGCCCACCAGCAGCCGATGAAGAACCCCAGAAAATGCGCCGACCCCAGAAAGCCGATTTCCGCAGTGGAAAACCCAAGGCCCGCCCCTGATATCGCATCCAGCGGGGCAACACCGCCCAAGCCCAGTTGCAACAGCACGACCGACAGGAACAGGGCGGCAAAGGAGACTAGCAGGCGCATGGGGGGTCCGTCCGGTTCGCTGGCGTCAGAGTGCAGCGCAAGCGCGGAAAGGTCCACCCCTCTTGCCCTTCGCCGCCGCCGGGCCTATCTGCCCGGACCTGACCCGGAGTCGCCATGCCCGCGCCCTTGACCACCCTGCCCCGGCTTGTCGCCGCAGGACTAACCGACGCGTCCGAGGTCGCGGCACTGGCGCCGGTGGTGGCCGAATTCCGCGTGCTGGTGCCGCCCGCGCTGGCGTCGGTGATCGGTGCGCCTGATGATCCGGTGGGCCGTCAGGTGCTGCCATCCGTGAACGAGGCGGTGATCCGGCCCGAAGAACTGGCCGACCCGATTGGGGACCGCGCGCATGAACCCGTTCCGGGCCTGACCCACCGCTACCCCGACCGCGCCATCCTGCACCTGACGCAAACCTGCGCCGTCTATTGCCGCTTTTGTTTCCGGCGCGAGACGGTGGGCGATGCAGGCACGCTGTCTGACACGGCGCTTGATGCGATCTTCGCCCATCTCGCCGCCACCCCTGCGATCCGCGAGGTGATCCTGACCGGGGGCGACCCGATGGTGCTGTCCGCCCGCCGTCTGGGCGCGGTGATTGACAGGCTTGCGGCCCTTGGCACGCTGGATGCAATCCGCATCCACACCCGTGTGCCGGTGGTGGCGCCCGAACGCATCACCGCCGCGATGATCCGCGCGTTGAAGGGCCCGGTGACGGTGTGGCTGGTCGTGCATACCAACCATGTGCAGGAACTCGGGGCCGAAGCGCGTGCGGCGCTGGGGCGGCTGGTGGATGCGGGCGTGCCGCTTTTGTCGCAGACGGTGCTGCTGCGCGGGGTCAACGACCGGGCCGAGGTGTTGGAGGCCCTGTTCCGCGCGCTGTATCGGCTGCGGGTCAAGCCTTATTACCTGCACCACTGCGACCTTGCGCGCGGGGCCGGGCATTTCCGCACGTCCATCGCGGCGGGACAGGCGATCATGGCCGACCTGCGCGGACGGCTGACCGGCGCGGCGCTGCCGACCTATGTGCTCGACATTCCCGGCGGGCACGGCAAGGTGCCGATCGCGCCGGGATATCTGGAACCGGGGCCCGGCGGCTGGCTGGTGACAGATCCGCAAGGCCGCACGCACACCTATACCGATCCTGCCTGACCCCTTCCCTTTCCGCGCCGGTGCCCCTATACGCTGCGGCTTGCACCGATACGGAGTTCCCCATGCAAGGCAGCGCCAACCTGAACCTGATGATCAAGGCCGCGCGCAAGGCCGGGCGGAGCCTCGTCAAGGACTTCCGCGAGGTGGAGAACCTGCAGGTCTCGACCAAGGGGCCGGGCGACTTCGTGTCCAAGGCCGACCGCGAGGCGGAACGCATCATCAAGGAAGAACTGATGGGCGGCCGCCCCACCTATGGCTGGCTGGGCGAGGAAACCGGCGAGGACGAGGGCCAGGACCCGACGCGGCGCTGGATTGTCGATCCGCTGGATGGCACGACCAATTTTCTGCACGGGCTGCCGCACTGGTCGGTGTCGATCGCGCTGGAGCACAAGGGCGAAATCGTCTCCGCCGTGGTGTTCGACCCGGCCAAGGATGAGATGTTCATCGCTGAAAAAGGCGCGGGCTGCTGGTTGAACGACACGCGCCGCCTGCGCGTGTCGGGCCGCAAGACCATGATCGAGGCGATCTTTGCGACCGGCGTGCCGTTTGCCGGACGCGGCGCCCTGCCCGCGACCTTGCAGGATCTGGCCCGGTTGATGCCCGTCTGCGCCGGTGTGCGGCGCTGGGGCTCGGCGGCGCTGGATCTGGCCTATGTGGCGGCCGGACGGTTCGACGGCTATTGGGAACGCGGAATCAAACCGTGGGATATCGCAGCGGGCATCCTTCTGGTGAAGGAAGCGGGCGGTTTCGTCGGCCCGGTGCGGGACGGCGAGAACCCGCTGGAAAAAGGCGCGGTCATCGCCGGAAACTCGGCGCTGTTCGATCCCTTCGCCGAAATCATCCGCCACCGCGACTGACTTTGACGCGTGTCAGGGGTCCGTTGCGGCCACCTGGCAACATGCAAGGGCGCCCGGGTCAGGGCCAGATCTGGCGCATCCAGGGCATCAGCGCATCGGCCACCGCGCGGTGCGCGTCGGGCCCCGGCAGGGCAAGGGCTGCGGGCTCCTCCATCGGGGCAAAGGATTTGCCTTCGGTGGTTCCGGTAAATCCCTCATGCACCACCTCGACAAGTCCCGCAACATGCGGGCGCAGCGCGTTCAGCATCATGCGGTCCACCAGCGGCGGCACGCCCTGCGCCAGTTGCAGCCGTTCGCCCGGCAGGGGCGGCGGGCGGTCGGCGAACCATACAAGGACGGTGGGCGCACCCAGCAGCGACAAAAGCTGGCCCATCCGGTCAAGCCACGCCTGCGACACCCCCTGCGCCAGTTCTGCAAACCGCTGCGGCCCGAAGACGGAAAGCGCACGGATCATGTGCCGGGTGAAGGCGTAATCGGTGAAGTCCACTTCGGGGTAAAGCCGGCGCAACAGCGGGCTGGCGCGCAGGAAACGATCGTTGCGGCGCGGATGCACAGTGTAAAAGCGGTTCGTCAGGTTCACCGCCCCCGGCACCGCCAGAAACCGCACCTGCGCCCGCGCGGCAAGCCGCAGCGCTTCGGCATCGGCAAGCCAGGCGTCCGGCCCGGCCTGCGGCACCCCCATGTTCAGCACCATGCGCCCCGACGCCTGTTCCAGCAGCGCCGGCCAGGGGTTGGCGACAAAGCGGCCATACGTGGCCGAGCCGCCGATGGCGACGCAGTAGGCATCCCGCGCCTCGCGCCAGGGGCCGCGAAACACCAGCCGAGACTGGCCATACCGGCATGGAAAATAGTCCAGCGCCCCCGCGCCGGGAATTTCGCACGTCATTGCACCCACCCATATCAGTCACCCGACCCCAGACTGCCACAACAGCGTGAGTCCGAGGTTAAGCGTTCGAATTGCGCGGGTTTTCCGGCCCGGCACGATGCGGCCTTGCGCCGGATGCAGCCACGGGCATAAGGTCGGCAAGCCGTCGGACAAGGGAGGTTGGCATGGACATCCGCAGCGTGGGCGTGATCGGCGCAGGCCAGATGGGCAACGGGATTGCGCATGTCTTCGCCCTTGCCGGGTATGACGTGCTGTTGACCGACATCAGCGAACAGGCCCTGAAGGACGCAGTGGCGCTGATCGACCGCAACATCGAACGGCAGGTGTCCCGCGGCAAGACGACGCCCGAAGCCAAGGCCGAAGCGATGGCACGCATCCGCACGACGCTGTCGTTGCCCGACCTCGGGCCGCTGGACCTGATCATCGAGGCTGCGACGGAGCGCGAGGCGGTCAAGCACCAGATTTTCGAAACACTGGCCCCGCATCTGGGCGCGCAGACGATCCTGACCTCGAACACGTCATCGATCTCGATCACCCGACTTGCGGCGCGAACGGACCGGCCGGAAAAGTTCATGGGGTTCCATTTCATGAACCCGGTGCCGGTGATGCAGCTCGTGGAACTGATCCGAGGCATCGCCACGGACGCCGAAACCTATACGACGCTCCTCGCCGTGGTAGAGCGGCTGGGCAAGACCGCCGCCAGCGCCGAGGACTTTCCCGCCTTCATCGTCAACCGCGTGCTGATCCCGATGATCAACGAAGCGGTCTATGCGCTTTATGAAGGTGTGGGCAACGTGCGCAGCATCGACCAGTCACTGAAACTGGGCGCAAATCACCCGATGGGGCCGCTGGAACTGGCGGATTTCATCGGGCTGGACACCTGCCTTGCGATCATGAACGTGCTGCATGACGGTCTGGCGGATACCAAGTACCGCCCCTGCCCCTTGCTGACGAAATATGTCGAGGCGGGCTGGCTGGGCCGCAAGACCAAGCGCGGGTTCTACGACTATCGCGGACCGGAGCCTGTGCCGACGCGGTGACGGCACCGCCCGGAGCGGGGGTTTTGCACCCCCGCACCCCCGCAGGATATTTGGATCAGAGCGAAAGCCCGCCCGGTCAGATCGCCATATCGTCGCGGTGAATAAGCACGGTACGGCCGGGATAGCCCAGGATGCCTTCGATTTCCGCCGTGCGGTGGCCGGCGATGGCGCGGGCCTCGTCCGCCGTATAGCGGATCAGCCCCTTGCCAAGGTCTTCGCCGGCGGGGCCCGCGATCTGGACGGGTTCGCCGCGCCCGAAGCTGCCCGACACCGCGCGCACCCCGGCGGGCAGCAGCGACTTGCCGCCGTAAAGCGCCGCGACCGCGCCCGCGTCGAGCGTGACGGTGCCGCGCGGCTTCATCGCCGCGATCCAGCGCTTGCGGGCCACCTGCGGGTCGCTGACGGGCAGGAACCATGTGCGCGCGGCCCCCGTTGCCAGCGCGGTGAGCGGTCGGTAGGTTGATCCTTCCATGATCGCCATGGCGCAGCCCCCGGCAACCGCGGTTTTCGCCGCCATCAGCTTGGTCTTCATGCCGCCTTTCGACAGGCCGGACACGGGGTCCCCCGCCATCGCCTCGATCTCGGGCGTGATGTGGTCGATCAGGTCAAAGCGGTGGGCGGTGGCATCGAGCTTGGGGTTGGCGGAATAGAACCCGTCGACATCGGACAACAGCACCAACTGGTCCGCCCCCACCGTGACTGCGATGTTCGCGGCAAGGCGATCATTATCGCCAAAGCGGATTTCGTCGGTGGCCACGGTGTCATTCTCGTTCACGATCGGAACCACGCCCAGCCCAAGAAGGGTGGCCATGGTCGCGCGGGAGTTGAGGTACCGGCGGCGGTCTTCGGTATCTTCCAGCGTGACGAGCACCTGCGCGGCCTTCAGCCCGTGGGGGGCAAGGGCCTCCTCATAGGCGCGCGCAAGGCGGATTTGGCCGACGGCGGCGGCGGCCTGCGATTGCTCCAGCGGCAATGCACCATCGGGCAGGCCCAGCACGCGGCGGCCAAGCGCAATGGAGCCCGAGGAGACAAGGATCACGTCGGCGCCGCGCGCGCGGGCGGCGGCCACGTCTTCGGCCAGACCGCGCAGCCAGTCGCCGCGCAGGCCCGTCACCCGGTCAACCAGCAGGGCCGAGCCGATCTTGACCACAAGGCGGCGGGCACGGGTGATGTCGGGGGTCAGGGGCGCCATGGGCCTTGCTCGTCTTCGGGGATGGCGCGGTCGGCCTGAATGGCGGCCATCAGCGCGCGCAAGACATCGGGCAGGCCCTGACCCGAGGCCCCCGAGATCGCAAACACCTTGCCGCCCGTCGCCTTTTCCAGCGCGCGGCGGCGGGTTGACAGCGTTTTGGGGTCAAGCGCGTCAATCTTGTTGATCGCCGTGATGCGGGGCTTGTCGGCCAGACCGCCTCCATAGGCATCGAGTTCGCCGATGATGGTGCGATAATCCTTGGTGATGGTCGAAGAGGTGCCGTCGACCAGATGCAACAGCACCGAGCAGCGTTCGACGTGGGCAAGAAACTGGTCACCAAGGCCGCGGCCTTCGGACGCGCCTTCGATCAGGCCGGGAATGTCGGCCATGACGAATTCCTTGCCGTCGATGCCGACGACGCCAAGGTTGGGCACCAGCGTGGTAAAGGGATAATCGGCAATCTTGGGACGCGCGTTCGAGGTGGCGGCGAGGAAGGTGGACTTGCCCGCATTGGGCAGCCCGAGCAAACCGGCGTCAGCGATCAGTTTCAGCCGCAACCAGATGGTGCGTTCGACCCCTTCCTGCCCCGGGTTCGCGCGGGCGGGGGCGCGGTTGGTCGAGGATTTGAAGCGCAGGTTGCCCCAGCCGCCGTTGCCCCCTTGGGCCAGCAGCACGCGCTGGCCGGGGGTGGTAAGGTCGGCGATCAGGGTTTCCTCGTCCTCGTCGAGGATTTCTGTGCCAACCGGCACGCGCAGCACGATATCGTCGCCGGTCTTGCCGGTGCGCTGGCTGCCCATGCCGCCCTGTCCGGATTTGGCGAAGAAATGCTGCTGGTAACGGAAATCGATCAGAGTGTTCAGCCCTTCGACCGCCTCGGCCCAGACCGAGCCGCCATTGCCACCGTCGCCGCCATCGGGCCCGCCGAATTCCACGAACTTCTCGCGCCGGAAGGACACACAGCCGGCGCCGCCGCCGCCCGAGCGGATGTAGACCTTGGTCAGGTCAAGAAATTTCATGGCGTGGTCCTTTCAGGGTCCGGGCCTGCGTGCTTTAGCCCAATGCGGGCCCCGGCCTCAATGCTATTCCGTCAGGCAGCGCAAGACCCAGACATCATATCGCGCATGGTCAAGCGCGGACAGCGCGGGGCTGGAGGCGACCATCCAGCCGGAGAACGTGCCGTTCTCATTCAGCGCATCCCGGATGGTGAGGTGGGCATAGGCATCGCCTGTGGGGTTATCCTCGGGGTAGCGGCAGGCGTTGAGCTGAATGGTCAGCCGCCCCCAGACCGCCGATTGCCCCCGCGACAGATCCACGTCGGCGGTTTCCCCCGACATCTTGTCAAGCCAGCGCAACTGCGCGCCCGGCGCTTCGCGCACCGATTGGGCGGCGGCAGGCAAGCCAAGCAGGGCCAGCACAAGCGCGGTGCGGATCATTCGCCGTCCTTGAGGGCATCGCCCGCAGCGCCGCCGACAAACTTCATCAGCAGCGTGGTCAGGCTGACCGCGCCTTGGGTGTCTTCGATTTCGGCGCCGGGTTCGAGATTGAAGGGCGATCCACCCGGCATCAGTTCAACGAAGTTCCCGCCGAGCAAGCCTTCGGACGATACCAGCACCGTCGAATCGTCTGGCAGTTCGATGCCATCGCGGACGGTGAAGCGGGCCTCGGCCATGAACGTCTGCGGGTTGAGCGACAGGCCGGTGACCGTGCCGACCTTCACACCCGCCATACGCACATCGGTGCCCAGTTTGATGCCTTCGACCGAACGGAACGCGGCGCGCAACTCATAACTGCCGGTGTCCGGGCCAAGCCCCGTTGCTTGGGCCGCATAGATGAGAAAGCCGACAGCCACGGCCAGAACGGCGCCGCCGACCGCAACTTCGGTGGCGTTCTCGCTCATTCCGGCTGCCAGGCCTCATAGTCGCGGCGCTCCACCGGAACGGCGCGGCGGATCGAACCGGCGGGGGCATAGGCGGCAGACGTGCCGGTCAGGTTTTCCTGATGCGGCTTTTCCCATGCCTTGCGCTTGAGCGGTTGCTCCGTCGGGGCCGCATCCCAAGTGTGGTGCAGCCAGCCGTGCCAGTCGGGGGCGATCCGGCTCGCCTCGATCTCGCCATTGAAGATCACCCAGCGCTTCTTGCCGTCTTGCGAGCGGTAGAACACGTTGCCCTGCGCATCCTCGCCCACCATGACGCCGTGGCGCCAGGTGTGGAACCGGGTATTCAGCGTCTGGCCATTCCACCAGGTCAGGAAACTGAGCAGAAACTTCACGGGATCGCCTCCTCGGACGTGCAGGTGATTTCCATATGGCCCAAGGCCGCGCCAAGGTCCAGCCTGCAGTTGGCTCAGATGCCCGCGACCCGCGCTGTCACTTCGATTTCAAAGCGCATCGCGTCTTCCATCAGGCGCGCCTCGATCATGGTCGCGGCCGGGCGCGCCACGGCAAAGGCCGCGGACAGTTGCGGCCAGAGTTTGGGAAAATCGGCGCGATCGGGCAGAATGTAGGTCACGCGCACCACGTGATCGAGCCCGCTGCCCGCCTCGGCCAGCACGCGGGCAACGGTGGCAAGCGCGGCGCGGCATTGGTCCTCAACCGCTGGCGGAAGGGTCATGCTGGCATAGTCATAGCCGGTGGTGCCCGCGACGAACACCCAACCATCCTGCACCACGGCACGGGAGTAGCCGATGGTGGCTTCGAAGTCTGACCCGGAGGAAATGAGACGGCGCATGGTTCCCCTTGAATGCAAAAGGCCGCCCCGAAGGGCGGCCTTTGTCCTGTCGCCCGCGCTGTCACCCAGCCGAGGCGGTTTCCTTTTTCTTGCGTTCGGCGTGCACGAGCAGCGGTTTCGCCGCGCCGTTCACGACTTCTTCATTCACCACGACCTCTTGTACGCCGCCCATGCCGGGCAGTTCGAACATGGTGTCGAGCAGGATATCCTCCATGATCGACCGCAGGCCGCGCGCGCCGGTCTTGCGCTTGATCGCGCGCTTGGCGACGGCGATCATGGCGTCCGGGGTGAAGGTCAGCTTCACGCCTTCGATGTCGAACAGTTTTTGATACTGTTTCACCAGCGCGTTCTTCGGCTCGGTCAAGATGGTGACCAGCGCGGCCTCGTCCAGATCGGTCAGCGTGGCAATGACCGGCAGGCGACCGACAAATTCGGGGATCAGCCCGAACTTGAGCAGGTCTTCAGGTTCCAGTTCAAGGAACAATTCGCCGACACCGCGCGAATCGGGGCCCTTCACTTCGGCGCCAAAGCCAATCGATGTGCCCTTGTGGCGCTGCGCGATGATCTTTTCGAGGCCGGCAAAGGCGCCGCCACAGATGAACAGGATGTTCGTCGTATCCACCTGCAGGAATTCCTGCTGCGGATGCTTGCGCCCGCCCTGCGGCGGAACCGAAGCGACGGTGCCTTCCATGATCTTCAGAAGCGCCTGCTGCACACCTTCGCCCGATACATCGCGCGTGATCGAAGGGTTGTCGGACTTGCGGGTGATCTTGTCGACCTCGTCGATATAGACGATGCCGCGCTGCGCGCGTTCGACATTGTATTCGCTGGCCTGCAGGAGTTTCAGGATGATGTTCTCCACGTCCTCGCCCACATAACCGGCTTCGGTCAGCGTGGTCGCATCGGCCATGGTGAACGGCACGTCGAGAATCCGTGCCAGCGTTTGGGCCAGCAGGGTCTTGCCAGTGCCTGTGGGGCCGATCAGCAGGATGTTGGACTTGGAAAGTTCCACATCGCCCGATTTGCCGCCCGCATTGTTCAACCGTTTGTAGTGGTTGTGCACGGCCACGGCCAGCACACGCTTGGCGCGGTCCTGCCCGATCACGTAGTCATCCAGCACCTTGGCGATGTCGCGCGGGGTGGGCACGCCATCGGTGGTTTTCAGGCCGCTGGTCTTGGTTTCCTCGCGGATGATGTCCATGCACAGCTCGACGCACTCGTCGCAGATGAACACGGTCGGACCCGCGATCAGCTTGCGCACCTCATGCTGGCTCTTGCCGCAGAACGAGCAGTAGAGGGTGTTCTTGCTGTCGCCCGAATTGCTTGCCATGCGTTCCGTCCCTTCGGCCTGTCCATCAGTCCCGCCCGCAAGATTACGGGAGGGGCGCGCGCATCACAACGCCAAATCGCCCGGCATCCGGACGCATGGCGATCACTTCGCCGCCGGGTCGGCCTTGCCACGGCTATCGACGATTTCGTCGATCAGGCCCCAGGCTTTGGCATCTTCGGCCGACATGAAGTTGTCACGTTCCAGCGCGGCCTCGACGGTGCCGATGTCCTGGCCGGTGTGCTTGACGTAGATCTGGTTCAGCCGATCCTTGAGCTTTTGCGTTTCGCGCGCATGGATCATGATGTCGGTCGCCTGACCCTGATAGCCACCCGACGGCTGGTGCACCATCACGCGGCTGTTGGGCAGACTGAAACGCATGCCCTTTTCGCCCGCCGTCAGCAAAAGCGACCCCATCGAGGCCGCCTGCCCCACCACAAGCGTGGAGACCTTGGGTTTGATGTACTGCATGGTGTCATAGATCGACAGGCCCGAAGTCACGACACCGCCGGGGCTGTTGATGTACATGCTGATTTCCTTGGTCGGGTTCTCCGCCTCGAGAAACAGCAGTTGTGCCACCATCAGCGTGGACATTCCGTCATGCACCGGGCCCGACAGAAAGATGATCCGCTCCTTGAGCAGGCGCGAGAAGATGTCATAGGCGCGTTCGCCCCGGCTGGTCTGTTCAACCACCATGGGAACGAGCGTATTCATGTAGAAGTCTACCGGATCGCGCATCTGTATTGCCTGCCTTCGGATGTTTCGCTGTTCTATGCCACCACGACGTTACCCGAGTCTTAGTTCTGCGCCCGCCCCCCCGCAAGGGCCGGGGGGAACTTTCCGTGACGGCGCCGCCGGGGGTGGCTGCTTCCCGCGGGGCGGCGGGCCTCCGCGTGCCGCGCGGTGCAGGCGGCCAGACATTCACCCGGCTGCATGTTTGCCCGCTTGCAAGGCCCCGCGCGGCACCCTAGCAATGGCGGCATGACGCTTGCAGCCGCCCCCCCCGCCTTCGACGACCGGCTTGCCCGGCGGAATGTCTATGTGCTGGTTGCCGCACAGGCGATTCTGGGCGCGCAGATGCCGATGATCTTTACCATCGCGGGGTTGGCGGGGCAGTCCTTGGCGTCAAACCCGTGCTGGGCGACGCTGCCGATTTCGGCGACCGTGATCGGATCGATGTTCAGCGCCACGCCACTGTCGGCGCTGATGCAGCGCTACGGGCGGCGCACCGGGTTTGTCGTCGGGTCGGTTGGCGGGATGATCGGCGCGGCGATTGGCGCCTATGCGCTGACCATCGCCAGTTTCCCTCTGTTCGTCCTGGGCGCGCTGTTTACCGGCATGTACATGAGCGCGCAGGGCTTTTACCGCTTCGCCGCTGCCGATACCGCGTCCGAGGCGTTCCGC
Organism: Gemmobacter sp.; assembly: GCA_030683915.1. Classification (GTDB taxonomy): domain Bacteria; phylum Pseudomonadota; class Alphaproteobacteria; order Rhodobacterales; family Rhodobacteraceae; genus Wagnerdoeblera. Next base: position 1,129 of record JAUXPG010000357.1, on the reverse strand, counting down.
CCCAAGGCGATTTCGTGGGTGATGGCGGGCGGGCTGCTATCGGCCATCCTTGGCCCCCAACTGGTGAAGGTGACGGCTGATTCCTTTGTCGTCCCCTTCCTTGGCACCTATCTGTCGGTGATCGGGCTGAACCTTGTTGGCGTGTTTCTGTTTGCCGCGCTGCGTATCCCCAAACCCCGCCCCCCCGCGCCGGGCGCCGCGCGGGGCCGCACCCGTATGGAATTGCTGAAATCTCCGGCCATCGCGGTGGCGGTGATCTGCGCGACCGTGTCCTATGCGCTGATGAACCTCGTGATGACCTCGTCACCGCTGGCGGTGGTGGGTTGCGGGTTTGACACCGCCGATGCGGCCAATGTCGTCACCGGGCATGTGCTGGCGATGTACGCGCCGTCGTTCTTTACCGGCCACATCATCGCACGTCTGGGTGCGGAAAAGGTCGTGGGCATCGGGTTGGCGATTCTGGCGGCATCGGGGGCGGTGGCCTTGTCGGGGGTGGCGCTGGAGCAATTCTTCCTTGCGCTGATCCTGCTGGGCGTGGGCTGGAACTTTGGCTTCATCGGCGCCACGACCATGCTCGCCAAGCTTTATACCCCCGAAGAACGCGGACGGATGCAGGGGTTGAATGACCTGATCGTGTTCGGCGGAGTCACGATGGCATCGCTGTCGTCGGGCGGCCTGATGAACTGTTCGGGCGGTTCGGTGCAATCGGGGTGGGAAATGGTCAACCTTGCGATGGTGCCGTTTCTTGTGCTCGCGGGCGGCGCGCTGATCTGGCTGATGGGGCGGGGCCGGGCCGCATGAGCGCGACGCGCGAAAAATCCGTGCACCGCCTCTTGCGCCCCCTCGCACCTTGGGCTAATCACCCGTCACACGGAGTGCGGGCGTAGCTCAGGGGTAGAGCATAACCTTGCCAAGGTTAGGGTCGTGAGTTCGAATCTCATCGCCCGCTCCAGTGAACCGAAACGGGCGTCCCTTTGGGGCGCCCGTTTCGGTTTTGGGCCCCCGGATGCGGGGCGTGTGTTTTGCCAATCTGAGGCGCAGATTTGCCGCGCTCAACCTCTTGCACCCTGTCTGCGCATCGGCTATCTCCCCTGCCACGGAGTGCGGGCGTAGCTCAGGGGTAGAGCAT
>JAUXPG010000277.1 GCA_030683915.1 Gemmobacter sp. | reverse complement strand
CCGAGGCCGGGGTGTCGAACCTCAAGCTGCGGATGCACCTGCCGCCGCCCACCTATGCCCGGCGGGGGGGTGAGATCATCGCGGCGCAATTGCGCGGTGTCGGCATCGACGTGGAAATCACCAACGTCGAATGGGCGCAGTGGCTGGAACAGGTGTTCCGCGGCAAGGATTTCGACCTGACCATCGTCAGCCACGTCGAACCCGCCGACATCGGCATCTATGCCCGGCCCGATTATTACTTCCAGTATGGCAAGCCCGAATTCGTGGCGATCATGGACGAGCTTGCTGTCACGGTCGACCCGGCGAAGCGGTCCGAACTGAACAAGGCCGCGCAGACGATGATCGCCGAAGATTACGTCAACGGCTATCTGTTCCAGCTTGCCCGCGCCGGTGTGGCCAAGGCCGGGGTCCGGGGCCTGTGGGAAAATTCGCCCGCCCCGGTCTATGATCTGGGCGCGATCAGCTGGGCAAACTGACCTGTCCGCCGGGGTGGCCCGCCTGCCCCCCGGGCCACGCCTTCTGCAAAGGGCCGGGGCGCACCCCCGGCCCTGTCCTTTCATCCGGGCCTCTCAGGCCCGCCCCATCGGAACCCGCCCCATGCATCTGCTCCCGGTCTCCCGCGATGGTGTCACCCCCGAAGTCTCGCGCCCCGATCCGGGCAAGGTGGTGTCAGGCGACCCCGTCCACACCACCTGGAACATCGAAGACCATGGCGCGCTCTGTGCCGGGTTGTGGCATTCCACCTCCGGGGCATGGGCGGTGGACTATGCGGAATGGGAATACATCCGCATTCTCGACGGGCACTCCGTGCTGACCGACGCGCAGGGCCACGAAACCCACCTCCGCGCCGGGGACAGCTGGATCATTCGCCCCGGATTTCGCGGGGTCTGGGATGTGCGCGAGCCGACGCTGAAGGAATATGTCATCCTTGGCTGAGGCAGAATGGCAAATGGGGCGGCCCCAAGTGGCACCGCCCCATTCGCAAAGCCGCCCTGCGACTGGTCAGTTGATCGGCATCGCCGCGTCCCGCGCCAGCGCGGCATCAACGGCATCATCGCCTTCCAGCAGCCGCGATTCGGCCACGCTGCGCACCTTGACCGTGGTCGAGGTCGGGACCTTGGTATAAAGTTCCAGAATATCCTGATTGTACAGACGGATGCAGCCTGCCGACGTCGCATTGCCGATGGAGGTATAATCGCCCGTTCCGTGGATGCGGAACATCGTGTCCTGGCCGCCGCGATAAAGATAGAGCGCCCGCGCGCCCAAGGGGTTTTCGGGCCCCGGCGCCATGCCACCGGCAAGGGCTGCGTACTTCTCGGGCTGGGTCCGCACCATGTTGGCGGTCGGGGTCCAGTAGGGCCATTCTGCCTTGCGACCCACATAGGTGGTGGACCGCAGTCCACGCCCCTCGGCCCCGACGGCGATGCGGTAGCGGTCAGCCTCGCCTTCGGCGGTGACCAGATACAGATATTTCACGTGCGGGTCGATGATGATGGTCCCCGGCTTTTCGGACCCGGAATAGGCCACCGTGGTGCGCCGGTTTTCGGGCGGGACATAGGTTTCCGGCACCGCGGCAATGGTGAACCCGCCATCCTCGATCGTGCCGTATCCGGCCACTTCCGGCGGTGCGGCCGGGGGCGGCGGTGCGCCACACGCAGCAAGCAGGGCCGCGACGGAAAGTGCGGAAAGGGTTCGCAAGAATGGAATGGCACGCACGAGGCAATCCTTTGTCAGGTCAGGTCCGGGCGGATGCACCCAGTGTCTCATTTGCGCAGGGATTTTGCCGAAAGGTCAACCCCCCGCAGGCATCAGGATGGGGCGACGCGCCGTATCCGCGCCTCGCGCAGCAAGGTGAACAACCCCGAGGCCACCACGATGGCCGATCCCACCAGCGTCAGCGTGTCCGGCCATTCGCCAAAGGCAAACCACCCCAACACCACCGCCCAAAGCAGCGCGGTATACCGGAACGGTGTGGTCACACCGACCTCGCCCACCCGCATCACCCGGATGATGAAGATATAGCCCACGACCACGCAGACCCCCGCGAGCGGCAGCAACAGCACGGCCTGCGCTGGCACCGCAGCCCAGGGTTCCGACAACGACAGCATCGCGCAGACCACCGTCACCGAAAGCGCCGACATCAGCGCAACCGTGGTCGAAGGCACCGAGACCGGCAGGCGGCGGGTCGACAGGTCGCGCAGCACCACGAAGGCGACCGATACCAACCCGACAAGCGCATAGATGTTGATGCCCTCGGGCCCCGGCCGGATGATGATCAGCACCCCGACAAACCCCGCCAGAATGGCCAACATGCGGCGCCAGCCCACCTTTTCGCCCATGAACACCGCCGCCGCCGCCGTCACCGCCAGCGGCAGCGCCTGCATGATCGCTGACAGCGCCGCCAGCGGCATGTGAACCAGCGCGATGAAGAACGTCAGGGTTGACGCAACTTCGCCCACCACGCGCCAGCCGATCACCCGCCCGGCCTTGAAGGTGCTGCGAAAGTCCAGCCCGCCCGTCAGTTGCCCGATCAGCGCCAGCAACGGCAGGGTAACCAACCCGCGCAGCGTCACCGCCTGATAAAGCGGCATCTGCGAAGCGACGGCTTTCATGCAGGCGTCGCCAAGTGTGAAAGCCGCCATCGCAATCATCATGAAGATGGCGCCGCGCATATTGTCCGACAGGGGTAGCGCCCTGCCCCCGGTTGCCTGCCCCATGGGCCCTCCCTGTCGGGCCAAGCTTGGCGGCCCCCTCTGCTCAACTGCGGAATAGCACTCAAGTGCCTGCGGTCGGAATGAATTTCGGTGATGCCGAAGATCAGCGCTGCGAATGTCCCGGCGGGGCCTTGCGCGCGCGAAAAAGGCCCCGGTTTGCACCGGGGCCCCTGCTTGTGCCGTGATCGGCCGGGATCAGAGATCGCGGCTTTCGACCGTATCCACGAGGTCCGAGTCGGACTCGCTGTCATAGACCGCCATCGGTGCGGCAAGTGCCGCCGCCGCTTCGGCCTCGGCACGCCGGGCTTCGATCACCGTCTGGTCCCGCTCGGACGCGATGCGCTTGACCCGCGCCGTCGCGCCGCCGGTGCCCGCCGGGATCAGCCGGCCGACGATGACGTTTTCCTTCAGGCCCACCAGCTTGTCGCGCTTGCCCTGCACGCTGGCTTCGGTCAGCACGCGGGTGGTTTCCTGGAAGGACGCCGCCGAGATGAACGACCGGGTCTGCAAGCTGGCCTTTGTGATCCCCAGCAGCACGGGTTCGCCGCTGGCCGGGCGCCCGCCGCGCAGCGCGACGCGGGCGTTTTCCTCGTCCAGTTCCGACTTGTCCACCTGTTCGCCTTTGAGCAGCGTCGTTTCGCCCGACTCCAGGATCTCGATCTTCTGGAGCATCTGGCGGACGATCACCTCGATGTGCTTGTCGTTGATCTTCACGCCCTGCAGGCGATACACGTCCTGCACTTCGTCGATCAGGTAGTTGGCAAGCGCCTCGATGCCCTGAATCCGCAGGATGTCGTGCGGGGCCGGGTTGCCGTCCATGATGTAGTCACCCTTCTGGACGAAGTCGCCTTCGGCCACCGGGATGTGCTTGCCCTTGGGCACCATGTATTCGACGGCCTGCAAGGTATCGTCCACCGGCTCGATGCTGATGCGGCGCTTGTTCTTGTAGTCCTTGCCAAAGCGCACGTAGCCATCCAGTTCGGCGATGATCGCGTGATCCTTGGGGCGACGAGCTTCGAACAGTTCGGCCACGCGGGGCAGACCCCCGGTGATGTCCTTGGTCCGTGCACCTTCGCGCGGAATACGCGCCACGGTATCACCGGCCTTGACCTCCTGTCCGTCTTCGACCGACAGGATGGCGTCCACCGACATCGCATAGCTGATCGGGTTGCCCGCTTCGTTGCGCACGGGGTCGCCGGTTTCGGGGTCCATCAGAATGATCTCGGGCTTGAGGTCATTGGCCTTGGGCGCCGACCGCCAGTCCGACACGATCTTCTGCGTCATCCCGGTCGCTTCGTCGGTATCTTCGCGCACCGAGATGCCCGAGATCAGGTCGACGAACCTGGTAACGCCGGCCTTTTCCGCGATGATCGGCAGGGTGTAGGGGTCCCATTCGAACAGTTTGGTGCCACGCTTCACCGGGCTGCCTTCGCGCACGAACAGCTTGGTGCCGTAGCTCATCTTGTGAACGGCACGTTCCTGCCCGTTGTCGTCGATGATGGCGATCGACATGTTCCGGCCCATCACGATGATGTCGCCATTGGCGGCTTCCAGCGTGTTCGGGTTGCGGTATTCGATCTTGCCTTCCTGCGATGCCTCGAGGAACGACTGCTGGCCACCCTGCGCGATACCACCGATGTGGAACGTCCGCATCGTCAGCTGCGTGCCGGGTTCCCCGATCGACTGCGCCGCGATGATGCCGACAGCTTCGCCGACGTTCACCATGGTGCCGCGGGCAAGGTCACGCCCGTAGCAGGTGGCGCAGACGCCTTCCTCGGCTTCGCACGTCAGCGGGCTGCGGATCTTGACCGCCGCGACGCCCGTCGCGTCGATCAGGTCTGCCTTGCGTTCGTCGATCAGCACGCCCTTGGCCAGCACCACATCGCCGGTTGCCGGGTCGATCACATCTTCGGCGGTGACACGGCCCAGGACGCGCTCTGCCAGCGACGACACCACTTCACCGTCGTTGACCGCCGCCGATGCGGTGATGAAACGGTCGGTGCCGCAGTCGATGCTGCGCACGATGCAGTCCTGCGCCACGTCCACCAGACGGCGGGTCAGGTAGCCCGAGTTTGCCGTCTTCAGCGCCGTGTCGGCCAGACCTTTGCGCGCGCCGTGCGTGGAGTTGAAGTACTCCAACACGGTCAGACCTTCTTTGAAGTTCGAGATGATCGGCGTCTCGATGATCTCGCCCGAAGGCTTGGCCATCAGACCGCGCATCCCGCCCAACTGCTTCATCTGGGCCGGCGAACCCCGCGCCCCGGAGTGCGACATCATGTAGACCGAGTTCGGCTCTTTCTCGGCACCGTTCTCGTCATAGCGGACAGCCGAGATTTCGGCCATCATTTCGCCTGCCACCTTGTCCGAGCATTTGGACCAGGCATCGACAACCTTGTTGTACTTCTCGCCCTGTGTGATCAGGCCGTCCATGTACTGCTGTTCGAATTCCTTCACCTGATCGCGGACCTCGTTCACGATGGTCCACTTGGCTTCGGGGATCAGCATGTCGTCCTTGCCAAAGGAAATCCCGGCCTTGAACGCCTCGCGGAAGCCCAGACCCATGATCTGGTCACAGAAAATAACCGATTCCTTCTGACCGCAGTAACGGTAGACGTTGTCGATGACGGCCTGAACGTCCTTCTTGCGCAGCAGACGGTTCACAAGGTCAAACGGCGCCTTGGCGTTCAGCGGCAGCAGGTTGCCCAGCCGCAGACGGCCCGGCGTGGTTTCATACCGCTTCCAGACCTCGTTGCCTTCGTTGTCGATCTGCTTGATCCGCGCGGTGATGGACGAATGCAGATGCACCTCGCCAGCGGCCAACGCGTGTTCCACCTCGTCGATGTCGCGGAAGATCTTGCCTTCGCCAACCATGCCCTTGCGGTTCATGGTGACGTAGTAAAGCCCAAGCACCATGTCCTGCGACGGAACGATGATCGGCGCGCCGTTCGCAGGCGACAGCACGTTGTTGGTCGACATCATCAGCACGCGCGCTTCCAGCTGGGCCTCAAGGCTCAGCGGAACGTGGACGGCCATCTGGTCGCCGTCGAAGTCGGCGTTGAAGGCCGAGCAGACCAGCGGGTGCAGCTGGATCGCCTTGCCTTCGATCAGGATCGGCTCGAACGCCTGAATGCCCAGACGGTGCAGCGTCGGCGCGCGGTTCAGAAGAACCGGGTGTTCGCGGATCACTTCATCCAGGATATCCCAGACCTCGGGGCGTTCCTTTTCGACCAGCTTCTTGGCCTGCTTCACGGTCGAGGACAGACCCTTGGCCTCAAGACGGCTGTAGATGAAGGGCTTGAACAGCTCCAACGCCATCTTCTTCGGCAGGCCGCACTGGTGCAGCTTCAGTTCCGGGCCGGTCACGATAACCGAACGACCCGAAAAGTCGACCCGCTTGCCCAGCAGGTTCTGGCGGAAGCGGCCCTGCTTGCCTTTCAGCATGTCCGACAGCGATTTCAGCGGGCGCTTGTTGGTGCCCGTGATCACGCGGCCACGACGGCCGTTATCGAACAGCGCGTCAACGGCTTCCTGCAGCATCCGCTTTTCGTTGCGCACGATGATATCGGGCGCACGCAGTTCGATCAGGCGCTTCAGGCGGTTGTTGCGGTTGATGACGCGGCGGTACAGGTCGTTCAGGTCAGACGTCGCGAACCGGCCACCATCCAGCGGCACCAGCGGGCGCAGTTCCGGCGGGATCACCGGCAGAACGGTCAGCACCATCCATTCCGGGCGGTTGCCGGAATCGAGGAAATGCTCCACCACCTTGAGCCGCTTGATGATCTTTTTCGGCTTCAACTCGCCCGTGGCTTCCTTCAGCTCCTCGCGCAGCTTGTCGGCCTCGGCCTGCAGGTCGATCATGGTCAGCATTTCGCGGATCGCTTCGGCGCCGATGTTGGCGGTAAAGCTGTCCGCGCCCCACTGGTCCTGCTTGTCGAGGAATTCTTCCTCGGTCAGCAGATCACCATAGGACATGTCCGTCAGACCGGGTTCGATCACGACGTAGTTTTCAAAATACAGGATGCGTTCCAGATCGCGCAACGTCATGTCCAGCATCAGGCCGATGCGGCTGGGCAGCGATTTCAGGAACCAGATGTGCGCGACCGGGGCGGCCAGTTCGATGTGGCCCATCCGTTCGCGGCGCACCTTCTGCAAGGTGACTTCAACGCCGCACTTTTCGCAGACGACGCCGCGATACTTCATGCGCTTGTATTTGCCGCACAGGCACTCGTAATCCTTGATGGGGCCAAAGATGCGCGCGCAGAACAGCCCGTCACGTTCCGGCTTGAACGTGCGGTAGTTGATGGTTTCCGGCTTCTTGATCTCGCCGTAGGACCACGACAAGATCCGCTCGGGGCTTGCCAGCGAGATCTTGATCTCGTCGAAGGTCTTGGGCTGCGTCATCGGGTTGAACGGGTTGCCGTTGCCAGCCGAGGTGATTTCCTGGTTCATTTCCAATTCCTTGAATTGAGGCTGCGGTCAGAAGCGGGCGCCGGTTTCCTTGCGGAAACCGGGCCGGAATTCAGTGAAATTCAGGCTGCCCTCACTCCTCCTCCGCATCCAGGAGTTCCATGTTCAGGCCCAGGCCACGGACTTCCTTCACCAGCACGTTGAAGGATTCCGGCACCCCGGCTTCGAAGTTGTCTTCGCCTTTGACGATGGATTCGTACACCTTCGTCCGGCCAGCCACGTCGTCCGACTTGACCGTCAGCATTTCCTGCAAGGTATAGGCGGCACCATAGGCTTCCAGCGCCCAGACCTCCATTTCCCCCAGACGCTGACCACCGAATTGCGCCTTGCCCCCCAGCGGCTGTTGGGTCACGAGGCTATAGGGCCCGGTGGAACGGGCGTGCAGCTTGTCATCGACAAGGTGATGCAGCTTGAGCACATACTTCACGCCCACGGTAACCGGCCGGGCGAATTTCTCGCCCGTGCGGCCATCGTACACCGCAGACTGGCCCGACTGGTCGAACCCGGCACGGCGGAGCGCGTCGTTGACATCAGCCTCCTTGGCACCGTCGAACACCGGGGTCGCAATCGGAACCCCTGCGCGGACGGCTTCGGCGCTTTCGAGAAAGTCGCTTTCGGGCATCTCGGCGAACGCATCCTCATAGGTTTCGTCGCCGTAGGCCAGACGCATCGCCTCGCGCACCGGGGTCAGATCGCCGCTGCGGCGATAGCCGGCCAGCGCCTCGTCAATCTTCAGCCCCAGACCGCGCGCAGCCCAGCCCATGTGGGTTTCCAGAATCTGACCGACGTTCATCCGCGACGGCACGCCCAGCGGGTTCAGCACGATGTCGACCGTGGTGCCGTCGCCGAGGAAGGGCATGTCCTCCATCGGCACGACCTTCGACACCACACCCTTGTTGCCGTGACGACCGGCCATCTTGTCGCCCGGTTGCAGCTTGCGCTTCACCGCCACGAACACCTTGACCATCTTCATCACGCCGGGGGGCAGGTCGTCGCCACGGCGGACCTTTTCCACCTTGTCTTCGAACCGGTGTTCCAGCGCCCGCTTCTGCGCGTTGAACTGGTCGTTCAGCGCTTCGATGTCCTTGGCAAGGTCTTCTTCGGCCACGGCCAATTGCCACCACTGCCCACGGCTCAGCGTCGAGAGCAGTTCGTCGTTGATCTCCGACCCGGCCTTGACGCCTTTCGGCCCCTTGACGGCGACCTTGCCCATGATCAGCGTCTTCAGACGCGCATAGATGTTGCGCTCAAGGATCGCAAGCTCGTCGTCCCGGTCACGGGCAAGACGTTCCACTTCCTCGCGTTCGATCTGCAACGCGCGTTCGTCCTTGTCCACGCCATGCCGGTTGAACACCCGCACTTCGACGATGGTACCATAGGCGCCGGGCGGCAGACGCAGCGAGGTATCGCGCACATCCGAAGCCTTTTCGCCAAAGATGGCGCGCAGCAGCTTTTCTTCCGGCGTCATCGGGCTTTCGCCCTTGGGGGTGATCTTGCCCACCAGAATGTCGCCCGGCTGCACTTCGGCACCGATATAGACGATCCCGGCTTCGTCGAGGTTGCGCAGGGCTTCCTCGCCGACGTTCGGGATATCGCGGGTGATTTCCTCGGGCCCAAGCTTGGTGTCCCGTGCCGCAACTTCGTATTCCTCGATATGGATCGAGGTGAACACGTCATCGCGAAGGATGCGCTCGGAAATCAGGATCGAGTCTTCGTAGTTGTAGCCGTTCCACGGCATGAACGCGACGACGACGTTCCGGCCAAGGGCCAGTTCGCCCTGATCGGTGCAGGGCCCATCGGCCACAACCTGCCCGCGCGCCACCACATCGCCCACCTTCACGACCGGGCGCTGGTTGATGCACGACGACTGGTTCGACCGCTTGAACTTGCGCAGGCGATAGATGTCGACGCCCGGTTCGCCGGGTTCCATCATCTCGGTTGCCCGGACCACGATGCGGCTTGCGTCAACCTGATCGATCACGCCCCCACGCCGCGCCATGATGGCGGCGCCGGAATCGCGCGCGACCACGCCTTCGATGCCCGTGCCGACGAACGGTGCGTCCGACTGCAACAGCGGCACCGCCTGACGCTGCATGTTCGATCCCATCAGCGCGCGGTTGGCGTCATCGTTTTCAAGGAACGGAATCAGCGATGCCGCCACCGACACCAATTGCTTGGGCGACACGTCAATCAGGTCCACCGCGTCCGACGGGTTCAGCATGAACTCGCCGCTTTTGCGCGTGCTGACCAGATCGCTGACGAAGCGGCCTTCGCCATCCAGTTCGGCGTTGGCCTGCGCGACAGTGTGGCGCATTTCCTCGGTCGCGGACAGATAGATGACCTCGTCGGTCACCTTCCCGTCGATCACCTTGCGGTACGGGGTTTCGATGAAGCCGTACTTGTTCACGCGGGCAAAGGTGGCCAGCGAGTTGATCAGGCCGATGTTCTGGCCTTCCGGCGTCTCGATCGGGCACATCCGGCCATAGTGGGTCGGGTGAACGTCACGCACTTCAAAGCCGGCACGCTCACGGGTCAGACCACCCGGCCCAAGGGCCGACAGGCGGCGCTTGTGCGTCACTTCGGACAGCGGGTTGGTCTGGTCCATGAACTGCGACAACTGCGACGAGCCGAAGAATTCGCGCACCGCAGCCGCAGCCGGTTTCGCGTTGATCAGGTCCTGCGGCATGATCGTGTCGATTTCCACCGACGACATGCGTTCCTTGATCGCCCGGTCCATGCGCAGCAGGCCGACGCGGTACTGGTTTTCCATCAGTTCGCCGACCGACCGCACCCGGCGGTTGCCAAGGTGGTCGATGTCGTCGATCTCGCCCTTGCCGTCGCGCAGTTCCACCAGCCCCTTGATGCAGGCGATGATGTCTTCGCGGCGCAGCGTGCGCTGGGTATCGGCGGCGTCCAGATCCAGACGCATGTTCATCTTCACCCGGCCGACAGCGGACAGGTCATAGCGCTCGCTGTCGAAGAACAGCGCGTCGAACAGGTTCGCCGCAGCGTCCAGCGTCGGCGGTTCGCCCGGACGCATCACGCGATAGATGTCCATCAGCGCGCCGTCGCGGTTCATGTTCTTGTCGGCGGCCATCGTGTTGCGGATGTACGGGCCGACGTTGACGTTGTCGATGTCCAGCACCGGA
>JAUXPG010000274.1 GCA_030683915.1 Gemmobacter sp. | reverse complement strand
GTCAACCGCAGACCATCGCGGTCGGCCTCGATGGGCAGCGCGTTGTCGGTAAAATCGGCGCCAATCACCCGCGCCAACCGCGCGCGCAGCGCGTCGAACAGATCGCCCGTTTCGGCATCGGCCCGGAACACCAGACGCCCTTCGCCGCCGTCCGTGACATCGCGCAAGGTGAAGGCGACCGAAGGTTCCGCCATCGCCAGCCGCCGGATCACATCGGAAATCGCCATTGCCTCGGCCCGGTCGGTGCGCAGGAACTTCAGCCGCGCCGGTGTGGCATAGAACAGGTCGCGCAGTTCCACGACCGTGCCCCGGTTCAGCGCAGCCGGGCGCACCGCGTCCATCCGCCCGCCTGCCACCAGCACCTGCGCCGCATCCGCCCCCGCGACCCGGCTGGTGATGCTCAGCCGTCCCACGGCCCCAAGGCTGGGCAAGGCCTCACCCCGGAACCCGAAGGTGTGGATGTTCAACAGGTCGCTGCCGTCGATCTTGGAGGTCGCATGCCGGGTCAGCGCCAGCGGCAGGTCATCCGCCGTCATGCCGCAGCCGTCATCGGTCACGCGGATCAGGGCCTTGCCCCCTTGGGCATAGGCCACATCCACCCGTCGCGCCCCGGCGTCCAGCGCGTTTTCCACCAGTTCCTTGACCGCAGAGGCCGGACGTTCAACCACCTCGCCCGCGGCAATGCGGTTGATGGCGGCTTCATCGAGTTGCCGGATGATCGGGCGCATATTGGGGGCTTGAGCGTTCATGCCCCCAGATATAGCAGGTTTGCAAACCGGGTTCCACCATGCCGCGCGGGGTGCGGGGCGGCATCTGGCGGCGGCAGAGGTTAACGTTTCGTAAAACCGACGGCGCAAGCCCTTGATTCTGTTCAATCAGGCAAATGTCCCTCCGAGGGACATTGCCCGTCACTCGGCATCCAAACCCTCGGGGCTGCCGACCACGACAAAACTCAGCCTTTCGGGGTCGAACACCCGCGCCGCTACCCGCCGCGCGTCCTCCAGCGTGACGGCTTCGATATAGCCGTTCCGCTTGGTCGGGTAATCGGGCGGATAGCCATCCATCAGCAACCCGACCAGAGCGCGGGCGATGTTGGCGTTGCCGTCCCACCGCAAGGGGTAGGCGCCGGTCAGGTAGGTTTTCACCGCCTCCAGTTCCGCCGCGCTGATGTCTGCGATGCGGGCCCATTCGGCCCGGATCACCTCGATGGTCTGGCGGACCGTCGCATTGCCGGTCTGCACCTGCCCGGCCACCAGCGTGGCCTGATCCAGTTCCGACAGCCCGGCGCCGATCCCATAGGTCAGCCCGCGCTTTTCCCGCACCTCGGTCATCAACCGCGTGCCGAACCGGCCGCCGCCCAGAATTTCCGAAACCACGAACGCGGCAAAGAAATCGGGGTCGCTGCGCCGGATGCCTTCGTGCCCGAACAGCAGGATGGATTGCGGGCCGGGGAACGGCTCCACCACCACCTGCCCGGTCAATCCCACCGTTGCGGGCCCCGCCAGCGGTGCGCCCGTCTCAGGCAGCGCGCCCAGCAGGGTGTCCAGCATCGGCCCCAGGTCCGCCGCCGAAATGTCACCCACCGCGGCAACATAAACCCGGTCCCGCGCCAGCGCCGCCTGGTGCGCCGCGCGGATATCCTCGACCGTCAGCGCCACCACGGACTCGAGCGTGCCATCGGTCGGGCGGGCATAGGTGTGGTCTCCGAACGCGGCGCGGTCAAAGGCCAGCGCCGCCAGCGCCTCGGGGTCCTGCGCGTCGCGCCGCAGCCCCGACAGCACCTGCCCGCGCACCCTCTCCAGGTCCGCCGGCGCAAAGGCCGGCTCCACCAGCGCGCGGCGCAGCAGGTCCACGGCGGCCTCACGGTTTTCCGACAGGAACCGCGCCGACACCGAAACCCCCTCCCGCGAGGCGCCAAAGCGGAAGCTGGCGGCCAGACGGTCGCGCGCGGCGGCAAAGCCTTGGGAATCCAGATCGCCGGTGCCCTCTTCCAGCAGCCCGGCCATCAGGTTGACCGCGCCTTCCTTGCCCTCGGGGTCCAGCGTGGCGCCGCCGCGAAAGCGGATTTCCAGCGCGATAAACGGAATTGCCGGTTCTTCGACCAGCCAAGCCGTGATGCCGCCCTTCGAGGTGACGACCTGAACCGGAACATCGGCCAGCGCAGGCAGCGCCAGCAGCGAAAGCAAACCCACCAGACGCGCGATCATTGCCCGGCCTCCTTGCGCAGCCATCCGGTGACCGATTGCCGCCGGTCCAGAACGGTCCGCGCGGCCTCCATCACCTGTTCGGGGGTCACATCCTGCAACACCTGCGGCCATGCGATCACGTCGCCGACCGTCAGCCCCGAGGTCAGCGCCACCCCATACCGCCGCGCCACGCCCATCGTGCTGTCCAGCGCATAGATTTCCTGCGCCTTCATCTGCGCCTTGATGCGGGCGAAGTCGTCGGCGTTCACGCCCGCTGCCATGAAGGCGGCCAAGGCTTCGTCCAGCGCGGCCTCCACCTCGGCCAGTGTCACGCCGGGGGCAGGCACGGCCACGAGGGCAAAAGACGAATGGTCATAGCCGGTGGAATCGTAGAACGCGCTGGTCTGCACGGCGATCTGGCGGTCGAATTCCAGCGCGCGCGACAGCACCGAATTCGGCCCCGACCCGCCGAGCAATTGCGCGAGCATGACCAGCGCCGCCGCCTGTTGCTGCGCGCCGGCCTGCCGCGACGGGGCAAGGTAGCTGCGTATGACATAGGGTTGCCCGACACGCGGATCGTCCATGATGAGGCGCCGCTCGGCAATCTGCGGCGGTTCGGCGGGCCGTTCGCGCCCGGTGATGCGCCCGCTGGCCGGGATCACGCCGTAATGGGTTTCGGCCAGGGCCCGCACCTCGTCGGCCGACACGTCGCCGGCGATGACCAGAATTGCGTTGTCGGGGGCGTAATGCGCGCGATAGAACCGCAGCGCGCCTTCGCGGTCCAACGCCGCGATCTCGTGTCGCCAGCCGATGATCGGGCGACCGTAGGGGTGGTTGAGATAGAGCGCCGCCTGTCGCTGTTCGCTGAACAGCCCGGCGGGGTCGCTGTCAACCCGCGTGGTGCGTTCCTCCAGCACCACGTCGCGTTCGGTCTCCACGTCGCGCTGGGCGAGGGTGAGGTTGACCATGCGGTCGGCTTCCATGGCCATCACCATTTCCAGCCGGTCGGCGGCGATGCGCTGGAAATAGGCGGTGTAATCCCAACTGGTGAAGGCGTTGTCACTCCCGCCCTGTGCCGACACGCGCTGCGAGAATTCGCCGGGCGCCAGCGTCTTGGTGCCCTTGAACATCAGATGTTCCAGAAAATGCGCCAGCCCCGATTCGCCGGGCGCTTCGTCGGCAGCGCCGACGCGATACCAGACCATGTGGACGACGACAGGCGCGCGCCGGTCTTCGATCACCACCACCTGCATGCCGTTCCCAAGGGTGAATTGGCTGACGCGATCATCCGCCAACGTCACCATCGGCCAAAGCGCCATGACAAACCCAAGGATCAGCCGCATCCACACCTCCACACCGTGACCGAGCGGCAACCTACCCCGCCACCGCCTGCGGTCAACCCGGCCGACAGGAAAGTGAACGGCGCGTCAGCGGTCGTAGGACGGTGTTGCCGAAGGTGTGCGCGCGTTGGCCCGGCGCCAGCGGTCCAGTTCCGGGTCGGCGCGCAGGGCATCGCGGCTGTAGACGCGGTTGTAAGCCGAACTGCCGAACAGCCGTTCCAGCAACAGCGGGCCGTTGCGGCCGCGGAACGCCTCGTCCTCGGCGGCAAGCTGCTCGCGGATGTTGCCCGCCACACCCGCCCGTCCGGCGGCCCCCACCAGTGCCGCGTCGGTGCCGCCCGCGCCGGGACGCCCGCCAAGCGCGATCACCGCATCATCCAGCGGTGCCGGGTCCACCAGATTGCGCGCGCTGGGCTGCGGTTCGGGCAGGGATTTGAAATCTTTCGGCATCTCGAGCGGCTTGGTCGGCAGGATGGCAAATTCGTCGGGTCCGTCATGCGGGGACCGCAGGTTCATGAGCCGCGCGTCGTCGCGCCCGCCGCAGGCGGACAGCACCAGAACAAGGCCCAGCGCACCCAGAACCGCACCCTTGACCTTTGCCATTGCCGCCTCCTTCGTGCCGCCGTCGCCTTGTCTTAGCCCAAGGCGCGGCCCCCGTCACGGGGTCTTTCGCCGCTTCGGCGCGCCGCCGCCGCCAGAAAACAGCACCAGACCGATGGCGCCGGCAAAGATGGTGATGTCGGCCACGTTGAAGGCATAGGGGTTGGCGATGCCGCAGCACGACATATTGAGAAAGTCGGCCACCGCGCCGTAAACCACCCGGTCCACCACGTTCCCAAGCGCGCCGCCGACCAAGAGGCCCGCCGACACCTGCACCAGCGGGCGGTGTGCCTCGCGCCGGGACCAGACCCAGACCCAAGCCGAAATTCCCAGCGCCAGCACGATCAGACCCCAGCGCACCACAGCACTTTCGCCAGCGAACAGGCCGAAGTTGATGCCGTAATTCCACGCCATGCGGAAATTCAGAAACGGGGGCCACACATCAATGGCCTGCACCCGCGCCAGATCAAGGCCATGCACCACGGCGTATTTCGTCGCCTGATCCAGCGCGAACACCGCAATCGACACGACAGCTGCCAGTCTCATCGCGCGTTTCCTTTCGTGCCGGTCAGGGGCTAATGCCGGAAATGCCGCATGCCGGTAAAGACCATGGCCAGCCCCGCCGCATCCGCCGCCGCGATCACCTCGGCGTCGCGCATGCTGCCGCCGGGCTGGATCACGGCGGTCGCCCCGGCCTCGGCGGCGGTCAGCAGGCCGTCGGCAAAGGGAAAGAACGCATCCGACGCCACGACCGAGCCTTGGGTCAGCGGGTGTGGCAGGCCCAGCACCTCGGCCATGTCCTGCGCC
>JAUXPG010000273.1 GCA_030683915.1 Gemmobacter sp. | reverse complement strand
CCAGAAGATGCGACAGGTTCTTGAACCCGATCTTGATATGGGCCAACGGGCGGGCCTTGACCAGCTTCTTGTTCATGTAGGCCTCAAAGGTCAGCCGCTGCACGTCGATGTCATGGCACAGGCTGACAAAGCGTTCGCGCCGGTCGTCGCTGCGGTAATAGGCGTCCTGCATCGAGCGCAGCACACGGAACACGGTCTTGTGGTCACGCATGAACAGCTTGCGCGCCAGTTGCAGGTCCTTGGCGCGGCCCGAGGCCAGCATGGCTTGCGCCGCCGTTGCCGCCACGCGGCCGCCGACCATGGCGTAATAGATGCCTTCGCCACTGGACGGCGCCACCACCCCGGCGGCATCCCCCGCCAGCACCACGTCGCGTCCATTGTCCCAACGGTCCAGCGGGCGCAGCGGGATGGGCGCGCCTTCCTTGCGGATGGTCTGGCAATCGCTCAGCCCCGACATCTCGCGCAGGGCGGCGGTGGCCTGCTTCAGGTCCACGCCATCTACCTCGGTGCCCATGCCGACGCTGGCATGCTTGCCATGCGGAAACACCCAGCCATAGAAATCCGGGCTGATCCGCCCGTCATAGATCACATCGCAGCGGGTCGGGTCATAGCTGGCGTTCGCCGCCGGGGCGGCAATGATCTCGTGATAGGCAATGACATAGGGAATGGTGCTGCCGCCCGGCACCTCGGCCCGTGCCACGCCCGAGCGTGCGCCATCGGCCCCGATGATCAGGCGGGTCGCGCTGCGCCGTTCCTCGCCGCTGGCCTTGTCGCGCCAGACGACATGGGTGCCGGCGCTGTCGCGCTCGACCCGCAGGAAGGTGCCGGTCAGCGCCTCGGCCCCGTGCGCCACCGCCCGGTCGCGCAGGAACTGGTCAAAGCGGTCGCGGTCGACCATGCCGACGAACCCGTTTTCAATGGCAATGTCCACCGCGCGACCCGTGGGCGAAATCATCCGCGCCGTGGTGATCCGGGCAACCAGTTGTTCATCAGGAATGTCGAAATCCGCGATCAACCGGGGCGGAATCGCCCCGCCGCAAGGCTTGATCCGCCCCGCACGATCCAGCAGCGCCACCCGCTTGCCCGCACGGGCAAGGTCGTCGGCGGCCGTCGCCCCCGACGGGCCACCCCCGATCACGAAGACATCATAGCCCATGGTCATTCTCCCGGGACAAGGCGCGCGACAGGGGCAGGCGCCCCGCCGATCACGCGGGCGGCAACAAGGGCCGACATCACGAACAGCGCGGCCTCCAGCAAAAAGGTCAGGCCAAAGGCCGTGGCATCGGGGGTCAGCGTGCGCAGGCCATCGGCCATCGTCGCGCCGACCAGCCCGCCGAACCCGGCGGCAATCGCCTGCGCAGCGCCCCACAGGCCCATGCGCGTGCCTTCGCGGGCGGTGCGGCCCTCGCCCGCCAACTGCATCATCGACCCGATGGCCGCCACGGCGAACATGCCGTTGAACAGCCCCAGCGTCACCACCACCGGCACCAGCGGCAGGTCCAGCGGCCCGGCCAACGCCAACCCGGCCAGCGCCACCGCCGACCCAAGGCACCCGGCGATCACCCAGCCGCGCAGCGACCCCAGCCGCAGGCCGGTCGCCGCGATGCCAACGGTCAGCATGCCCACGAACACCCCGGCGTTCTGCGCGCCCGACAGGCTCGTGGTCTGCCCCGGCGTGAACCCGAACACGAGGCCCGCATAGGGCTCCAGGATCAGCTCCTGCATGAAATAGGCGGTCATCGACAGGAACACGAACAGCGTAAAGGCGCGCGCCTTGGGTTCAGCCCAGATTTCCGCCATCCCCTGGCGGAACGGCAGGCTACCCGGTTCGGGCGCCGCGCGCACCCGCGCCTCGATCCCGGCCACCGCCAGGACGGTCAGCGCCACAGCGCCCCCGGCAATCACCGCCACCACCTCCAGCAGCCGCACATGGCTGTAGGGGTCCAGAAACCGGCCCGCCACCGTGGCCGTTACCGCGATGCCGAAAATCATCATCAGCCATGTGATCGTGGCCGCCGCCGCCCGGCGCCGGGGCGCGGTGGCCGTGGCCAGCAGCGCCAGCAGCGACGTGCCCGACGCCCCCACCCCCAGCCCGATCAGCGCATAGGCCACCACCGACAGCGCAAGCCCCGCCCACAGCCGC
Source organism: Gemmobacter sp. (assembly GCA_030683915.1). GTDB lineage: Bacteria > Pseudomonadota > Alphaproteobacteria > Rhodobacterales > Rhodobacteraceae > Wagnerdoeblera. Next base: position 4,596 of record JAUXPG010000273.1, on the reverse strand, counting down.
GCCTCCATCACCGGCACCGCCGCCGCCGCCAGCATGCCGCCCAGCGCCAAAGCGACCATCCCGCCGATGATCCACCGGCTGCGCCGCCCGCCACGATCCGACAGAAAGCCCCAGTTCGGTCGGGTGATCTGCACGCCATAATGCAGCCCCACCAACAGTCCCGGCACCAGCGCGGGCAAGGCAAGTTCCACCACCATCAGCCGGTTCAGCGTCGAGGTCATCAGCACCACGATGGCCCCAAGGCACATCTGCACCAGTCCAAGCCGCACGATCTGGACCCAGCTCAGATGCATCACAGCGGCTCCAGCCCGGCCAGCGCATGCGCGGCCACCATCATGCCCAGCACATAGGGCCCGACCCCGGTGCCATTGAACCACGGGGCCAGCCGCGCCGGGTCACGCACCCAGCGGCGCATGGCCCACAGTTGCACCAGCAAGCCCAGCACGATGATCCCGGCATGCACCGGTTTGCCCCAGATCACCAGCAGGCACACCACCACCAGCTGCGCCAGCATCATCACCGTGCAGGCGATGGTCGCGGCATGGACCGGCCCATGCACCACCGGCAACGACCGCAGGCCCATCTGCCGGTCGCCCTCGATGGCCTTGAAATCATTGATCGTCATGATGCCGTGCGCGCCCAGCGCATACAGCACCAGCACCGCCAGCGTCTCGAACCGGGGCGCGGCACCCAGGGTGACCGCCGCAGCGGTGAACCACGGCAAGCCCTCATAAGCCAGGCCCACAAGCCCCGGCCCCCACCAGCCCGACCGCTTCAGCCGCACCGGCTCCACGGAATAGGCCCACGCCGCCACCACGCCCACGATCGTCGCGCCAAAGCCCCAGGGCCCCAGAAACCACCCGATGCCCAGCGAAAGAACCGACATCGCCACTGCAATCCACAGGCCCCAGCGGCCTGGAATACGCCCCGACGGGATCGGGCGGTGCGGTTCGTTGATGGCATCGACATGCCGGTCGCACCAGTCGTTCGCCGCTTGGCTCATGCCACAAACCACAGGGCCGGCCAGCACCACGCCCAACACCACCAGCCCCCAGCTTTCCGGATTACCGCCGACCGATACGATGCCACACAGATAGGCCCACATCGGCGGAAACCATGTGACGGGCTTTATCAGTTCCAGCATCGCCCGCGGATGCGGCAGGCGGCGGGCTTCGGCGGGGGTGTAAAGGGCGCTGTCGGTCATACTGTCAATCAAAGCAGACAGTCACGAGTCGTTCAAGTGTAAATTCAGATTTACACTTGGCAAAGATGCCGCACCGGGGCGCGGCACGGCGCCCCGGTCGGGCCGGGTGTCAGGGGCACGGTTTGCGCGCGGTCAGGCCAGATGCGGGCGGAACGCTGCCACCACCTGATCGTAGACCGCCCGCTTGAACGGAACGATGGCGGCGCACATCTCGTCGGCCGACACCCATTTCCAGCGGGAAAATTCCGGGTGCTCACTGTCGATCCGCACCTGATCGTCACGGCCCAGAAACCGGAACAGAAACCACTTCTGCTTTTGCCCGCGAAATTTGCCGCCCCAGACCTTGCCCAGCAATTCGGGCGGCAGGTCATAGGTCACCCAGCCGTCGGTCTTGGCGACGAATTCGACCAGATCGGCGGTGACGCCGGTTTCTTCCCACAATTCGCGCAAGGCGGCGGCGCGCGGCTTTTCGCCCGCGTCGATCCCGCCTTGCGGCATTTGCCAAGCCGGGCTGTCACTGTCCAACCGCTGGCCTGCAAAGATCAGGCCAGCCGGGTTGATCAGCACCACCCCGACGCAGGGGCGATAGGGCAGGTCGTCTGCCGTCACTGCCGGGCCACCGCCGACAGACCGCGCAGGATGTCGATGGCATAGGCCAACTGGTAGTCATCAATCCGCAGCTTGGCCGAGGCTTCGGCCCGCGCGGCTTCTGCTTCCAGCAGGCGGCGTTCGTCGTCGGTCATCGAATCGTTCTTCAGGCTGCCGCGCAGTTCCGCCTCGGACCGGCCCCGGGGCTTGGCAACCTCGGCCTTCTCCTCGGTCGAACGTGGCGGCTGTTCCACCAGCACGTCAGGCTGAACGCCCAGCGACTGGATCGACCGCCCCGACGGCGTGTAATACCGCGAGGTGGTCAGCCGCATCGCCCCGTCACCGCGCAGCGGAATGACCGACTGGACCGACCCTTTGCCAAAGCTCTTGGTGCCCACGACGATGGCGCGGCGATGGTCCTGCAACGCCCCGGCCACGATTTCCGACGCCGAGGCCGAGCCGCCGTTGATCAGCACCACCAGCGGCTTGCCTCCGGTCAGGTCGCCCGCAGCGGCGTTGAAGCGTTCGCCATCGCCGGGCTTGCGGCCACGGGTCGATACGATTTCGCCTTGGTCGAGGAAAGCGTCCGACACCTTGATCGCCTGCGTCAGCAACCCGCCGGGGTTGTTGCGCAGGTCCAGCACAACGCCATTCACCTTGTCGGCGCCGCCCGCTTCTTCGAACACCTTCTTCAGGCCCGCTTCCAGCCCCGGATAGGTCTGGTCGTTGAAGGTGGTCAGACGCACCACCGCGGTGGACCCTTCCAGCCGCGCGCGCGCCGCTGTCAGCTTGATCTTGTCGCGGATCAGCGACACGTCGAACGGCTCTGCCGTGCCCTGCCGCACCACGGTGATGACGATTTCCGACCCGACCGGCCCGCGCATCTTTTCCACCGCAAGGTCCAGCGTCAGGCCCAGCACGGATTCGCCGTTCACATGGGTGATGAAGTCGCCCGGCTGGATGCCAGCCGCCGCCGCAGGCGTGTCGTCCATCGGGGTCACGACCTTCACATAGCCGTCTTCCTGCGTCACCTCGATGCCCAGCCCGCCGAATTCGCCGCGCGTCTGCACCTGCATCGCGTCGAAATCCTTTTTCGGCAGGAACGACGAATGCGGGTCAAGCGAGGTGAGCATCCCGTTGATCGCCGCCTCGATCAGCTTTTCGGGCTCCACCTCCTCGACATATTGCGCGCGGATGCGCTCGAAGATGTCCCCGAACAGGTCAAGCTGTTGATAGACCGAGGCATTGCGCGCGGCCTCCTGCGCCAGCAGTGGCCCGGCAAGCTGGGTGGCGATGCCTGCGCCAGCCACGGTGCCGGCGATTACGGCCATCACGTATTTCCTCATGGCGTCCTATTCCTTCGTCTCGGCGAACCAGTCGCCCGGGTCCACGGGCTGACCGCCCTGTCTGAGTTCCATATAGAGCGTTTCCGAACCGTTTGCGCCAGTGGGGTTGCGCGCGTCCTGCACCAGATCGCCGGCCGTTTCGGCGCCCCCCATCAATCCCAGCGGCACCCCTGCGCCCACAACCTCGCCGACCTCGCCAAACAACGTGCCAAGCCCTGCGAGCACCAGAAGATAGCCCGGCCCCGGCTCCAGGATCATCACATTTCCGTAGTCCAGAAACCCGCCCATATAGCGGATTGTCCCCGGCCACGGCGCAGTGACCAAAGCCTGCGGCCGGGTGGCGATGACCACACCCGGACGCACCACCCCCGCGGCATCCGCCTCGCCCGCGCGGCGCAGCACCTGCCCGAGCACCGGCATCGGCAGACGGCCCTGCGCGGTGGCGAAATCGGCCATGCCACCATCGGCGTTAAGGTCGGGCGCAAGCCCGGTCGCCAGCGCGTCCAGCGTGTCGGCATCCTCGATCATCAGGCGCAGACGCTCGGGATCGGCGCTGAACCGGCGCGGCAAGGGCGCGCGCGCGGCCATCGCCTGACTAAGCGCGGTCCGCGCCTCCTGCGCCGCCGTCAGACCACGCTGCAGGGTTTGGCTGGCGGCCAGTTGCAGGCGGCGCAAATCGGCCACCTCCTGCAATTCGGCGCGCACGGCCTCCACCTCGGCCTGCAAGGCGGGCGTCACCTCGGCCAGCATCATGCCGGACCGCGCCGTGCCCAACGGGCCCGAGGGATGCAGCAACAGCAACGGCGACGGGTCCGCGCCCATACCCGACAACACCCCGATCAACCGCGCCACCCGGTCCCGCTTGGCCTCGAACCGCAGCAACAGCGCGGTTTCCCGTATCGTCGCCATGCGCAGCGAATCGCGCAGACTGGCCAGGCCGCGCTCATAGGCCTGGATCGTGCTGCCAAGGGCGGCCACCTGATCCTTGCCGGATTTCGCAGCCTCCAACGCCTCGATCGCCTGCAGCAGGGCGCGGCTGGCGGCGCCGGCCTGTTCGGCCTGGGTCTGGGCGGCGACCGGCGCCGCACAGGCCAGCGCGACCAGAACCGCCCCCCCGAACCTCATGCGACGATCAGACTTTGCCCGGTCATTTCGGGCGGTTGCGGCAGACCCATCAGCGCCAGCAGCGTCGGCGCCACATCGGCAAGCCGCCCGTCGCGCAACCGCGCGCCGGGGGGACCCCCGATCAGGATTACCGGCACCGGGTTCAGCGTATGCGCGGTATGCGGCCCCCCGGTCACCGGATCGACCATGGTTTCGCAATTGCCGTGATCGGCGGTCAACACCATCGCCCCCCCTGCGGCCTGCAACGCCGGAATCACCTGGGCCAACCCGCGATCCACCGCCTCGCAGGCGGCGATGGCGGCAGGCAGGCTGCCCGTATGGCCCACCATATCG
>JAUXPG010000270.1 GCA_030683915.1 Gemmobacter sp. | reverse complement strand
TTCATGCCGATGGCGAAGAAAAAGCTCAGCCGCCCGGCAAAATCATCCACGTTCATGCCCGCCGCAATCGCCGCGCGCACGTATTCGCGCCCGTCAGCCAGCGTGAAGGCCAGTTCCTGCACCAGGTTCGCGCCCGCTTCCTGCATGTGATAGCCGGAAATCGAGATGCTGTTGAACTTCGGCATCTCCTTGCAGGTGTATTCGATGATGTCCGAGATGATCCGCATCGAGGGTTCGGGCGGATAGATGTAGGTGTTGCGCACCATGAATTCTTTGAGGATGTCGTTCTGGATGGTGCCCGAGAGGACCGAACGGTGGTGCCCCTGTTCCTCGCCCGTGACGATGAAGTTCGCCAGAATCGGGATCACCGCGCCGTTCATGGTCATCGACACCGACACCTTGTCGAGCGGGATGCCGTCGAACAGGATCTTCATGTCCTCGACACTGTCGATGGCCACACCGGCTTTGCCCACGTCCCCCACCACGCGCGGATGGTCGCTGTCATAGCCGCGGTGGGTGGCAAGGTCGAAGGCCACCGACACCCCCTGTTGCCCCGCCGCCAAGGCCTTGCGGTAGAACGCGTTGGATTCCTCGGCGGTGGAAAAGCCCGCATATTGCCGGATGGTCCAGGGGCGGCCCGCATACATCGTGGCCTTCACGCCACGGGTGAACGGCGCAAGGCCGGGCAGGCTGCCCATATGCGCAAGATCTGCCGTATCGGCCTCGGTATAAAGCGGCTTGACCGGAATGCCCTCCAGCGTGTTCCACACCAAGGTGTCAGGGTCGGCGCCCTTGAGTTCCCGTGCAGCCAGCGCGCGCCACTCGTTCAGCTTGTCGGCCATCGCCGTCTCCTTTTACCGTCGGGGCAAGCCCCGGTTTGCCTTGGGTTTCCGCGCCGCCCGCCCTATGTAGGGATCAGATGGAGGTGCGATGAAACCGCTTTACATTCTGATCGCAGCACTGCTGCCGCTGATGGTCCGGGCCGACGAGCCGCCCGTTCTGGTGCCCTTGGTCGCGGCCGAGACTTCGTTTGACGCGCAGATGTATGTCGCGCGCCCGGTCGTCATCTTCGCTGACAGTCCGTCGGACCCGAATTTTCACCGCCAGATGGACCTGCTGGCCCGGGACCCCGTGGCGCTTGGCCTGCGCGATGTCATTGTGGTGACCGACACCGACCCTGCCGCCGCCTCGGAATGGCGCCAGAAGCTCCGACCGCGCGGCTTTGGCCTTGTCATCCTCGACAAGGACCTGAAGCCGGTGATCCGCAAACCCCTGCCGTGGGACGTGCGCGAAATCGTCGCCGCCATCGACAAACTGCCCTCGCGCCGGCAGGAGATGCTGGAACGCAACCCGGCGGGGCGTTAGGCCGCGCCACATCGCGGCGCGGGCGCGACCCGGCGCAGGCCCGAAGGTCCGCGCCGCGTCATGTTCCGACGGGGCGTCGGGTTGCGCCACCCTATTCGAACTCCATGATCACGTCGTCCACCTTGAGGCTGGCGCCCTGCGCGGCGCTGATCTTGCGGACCACACCTTTGCGTTCTGCCTTGAGGATGTTCTCCATCTTCATTGCCTCGACCGTGGCCAAGGCCTGACCTTCCTGCACCACGTCGCCTTCGGCCACGCTGATCTTCACCACCAGCCCCGGCATCGGGCAGAGCAGGTACTTCGAGGTGTCGGGCGGCAGTTTTTCGGGCATCAGCTTGGCCAGTTCCGCCGCGCGCGGGCTGCGCACATGCACCTTGAGGTCGGCCCCCCGCACGCGGATGCGGAACCCCATCGGAATTTTCGCGACCTTGAGGACCAGCGGGTCGCCGCCCACGGTCAGCCGGGCAAGCGTGTCGCCCGGGGTCCAGTCGCTGGCGACGCGCAGCGCCGTGCCGTCGGCAAAGGTCACGGTGGACCCGGCGGGGTCTGCCGCCACCTCGACCGCGTGATCGGCGCCCTGCATCGTCACAACCCAGGCATCGCCCACCCGGCGGGTGTGGTGATCCATCGTGCCGGAAATGCGGGTCCGCCGGATCTCGGCCACCCGGTTCATCGCAGCGACGGCCGCCACCACACGCCGCGACACCGACGGCGACAGCGTGACGCCGCTGAACCCTTCAGGATATTCCTCGGCGATGAAGGCGGTGGTGATGTTGCCGGAATTGAAGCGCGGATGGTCCATCACCGCCGAACAGAACGGCAGATTGTGCCCGATGCCTTCCACCTCGAACGTGTCGAGCGCCAGACGCATTTCCTCGATGGCGTCAGCCCGTGTCGGGCCCCAGGTGCACAGCTTGGCGATCATGGGGTCGTAATACATGCTGATCTCGCCGCCTTCGAACACGCCAGTGTCGTTGCGCACGATGCCGCCGCCAAGGGTGCGGCCTTCGACCGGCGGGCGATAGCGCGTCAGCCGCCCGATCGACGGCAGGAAGTTGCGATAGGGGTCTTCGGCATAAAGCCGGCTTTCCATCGCCCATCCGTTGATCTTGAGGTCGGATTGCTTGAACGGCAACGGCTCGCCTGCCGCCACGCGGATCATCTGTTCGACCAGATCGACCCCGGTGATCAATTCCGTCACCGGATGTTCAACTTGCAAACGTGTATTCATTTCAAGGAAGTAGAAGTTGCGGCTGCCATCGACGATGAACTCGACCGTGCCTGCGCTGGTGTAACCCACCGCCCGGGCCAAGGCGCAGGCCTGTTCGCCCATCGCCTTGCGCGTCGCCTCGTCCAAAAACGGCGAGGGCGCTTCTTCGATGACCTTCTGGTTGCGGCGCTGGATGCTGCATTCCCGCTCGTGCAGGTAAACGCAGTTGCCGTGCTTGTCGGCCAGCACCTGAATTTCGATGTGGCGCGGTTGGGTTACGAACTTCTCGATAAAGATGCGGTCGTCGCCAAAGCTGCTGGCGGCCTCGCTTTTGGAGGATTCGAACCCTTCCTTGACCTCGGATTCGCTCCACGCGATCCGCATGCCCTTGCCGCCGCCGCCTGCCGAGGCCTTGATCATCACCGGATAGCCGATCTGGCCCGAAATCTTCACCGCCTCGTCGGCATCCGCGATCAGACCCATGTAGCCCGGCACGGTGGAAACCCCGGCTTCCATCGCGAGTTTCTTGGAGGTGATCTTGTCGCCCATCGCTTCGATCGCGGGGCTCGGCGGCCCGATGAACACCACACCCTCCTTCTCAAGAGCGGCGGCGAAGTTCATGTTTTCGCTCAGAAAGCCGTATCCGGGATGCACGGCTTCTGCGCCGGTCTTGCGGATGGCATCCATGATCTTGTCGATGACGATGTAGGACTGGTTCGCAGGCGGCGGGCCGATATGCACCGCCTCATCGGCCATCTTGACATGCAGCGCGTTGCGATCGGCATCGGAATAGACGGCGACCGTCTTGATGCCCATCAGCTTGGCGGTCTTGATGACGCGGCAGGCGATTTCGCCCCGGTTCGCGATCAGGATCTTCTTGAACATGTGTCCTCCTCAGGCGCGACAAGGCGCGGAAACGGAAACGGCCACCCCGGGGTTTATCCCCAGGATGGCCGTGGATGGGTGATGTGGCCGCCCGAAGGCGGACGTCAGATCAATAGCGCGGGCGGCAAGGCGGCAGCCCGAGGTCGACACCGCAGGTTGCCGCGCCAGCCAGCGCACCAAGCGCCGCGCCTGCAACCATGTTGCTGTCCGTCGCGTCCGCCAGCAGCGCGCCGACAACCGCGCCCGCGCCGCCACGCGAAACGGGGTCGGACATGCAGCCCGCGAGCGGAAGCAAAAGAAGGGGAACAAGAAGGAACTTGCGCATGGATGACTGCCTCGCCGGGTTGTTTTTATGTACCCGAAGTCTAGCGCAATCGTCCGAATCCCGAAAGCCCCCACAGGGGAATTCCGCCGAGACCACACGGCGCAATCACGCCTTTGTGCAGTTGGCGAAGTGGAAAATTGCGGCCTGGCAAAGGAAGCGCCAGGCCGCGAGGTTGGGGAAGGGTGGGGGTTCCGAAGAACCGGGACGCTGCCGCGCAACGCGGCATGCCTGCCCGAAGTGTCCGGCAACCCGCCAGCCCGCGCAAGCGCCGCGCTCGGGCGGCCCTGCCGATGCGCGGGGAATTGCCGGCTGGAACGGGCGGGCGGCGGAAACATGCTCAGTCCTCGTCCGCTTCGTCGTCGGCCCAGTCGTCGTCCTCGGGCGACCATGGCGCCTCGGCTTCGGCAAAGACCTCGGGGAACGCGGCGCGGGCGCGCTTGACGTCGATCTTGAGCAAGGCCTCATAAGACGCAGGGTCGAACGGGTCTTCGGCAGGCACCACCTCGCGGCCAAACAACCACGACAGGCGACCGGCATCCAGATTGCCACGCTCGAACGGCTCCTCGCCAAAGCACGCCCAAAGCGCGCGCATGAACCCCAGATCGGCCGCGCGGTCAGCATGCGCGCGGTCGGCATAGCGTTCGCGCCGGATGATCTTGGTGGCGCCGCCTTTGAGGTTGGCGCGCCGGAGGGTGAATTGATAGTCCGTGCCGGGCTGACGGCCCGGAAATCCGCGATGCTTCAGCATGCGATGCTCCTTCCGGCCACGGCGTGCGGAAGGGCGGCCCGGGGCAGGCAACCGCCTGCCCGCAGGCAATGACCTTGTGTCAGATCACTTGTATTTGCCGGTGTAGGACGGCGGCGGGGCCACCGGTTCGGTGACATAGACGGGCTCTTGCTTGGGCGCGCAGGCGGCCACGAAAGCAACAAGCATAAGCGCCGAGGCGGCGCGAAGGGTAAGTGACATCCACTGCTCCTGTTATCCGGGTTCGTCCGGGCGGATGTGATGCCCGGCGACGGTTGCGATACCACGACCGAACTGCGGTCGCGAGACGAAATCATATCGCATCCGCAGCATCGCGCCCATGCGTCCGGTCCAGCTTTTTGCGCTTGTGGCGCGCGTGCATCACCCGCGCGGCGATACGACGGCATCAGAACGGCTCCCATTCGCAAACGCCCTCGGTGATGCTGTACGCCTCGAAGAATTGCGTCGCCTCTGGCGTCACCACGCCGAACTCCACCGGAATGTCCGACAGCGAGATCACCACCTGCGCCGGGCGCGGGCCGGTGATCGTGGTGACGCGGGGCAGGGCGTAGGTTTCGCACAGGTGGTCCATGTCGGCAGCTGCGGTGTCAAAGTCGATGTGGCCCCCGTCGCGCGCAATTTCGGGGGCGATGAAGCGGAAACGCGCGGTCAGCCCGGCGGGGCCGGGTTGGTTCCAGATGACGTCCTGCAAGGTCACAGGCTGGCCCGAAGGCACCTCGATCAGGTCCAGCCCCAAGGCAGGACCGGCCAGCGTGACCAGCACCGCCGCCGCGCGCATCATCGCGTCACAGCGGAATGTTGTCGTGTTTCTTCCACGGCCGCTCCTGACGCTTGTTGCGCAAGGAGGCAAAGGCCCGCGCCACCCGGCGCCGGGTGGAATGGGGCATGATCACCTCGTCGATGAAGCCCTTTTCTGCCGCGACGAAGGGGTTGGCAAAGCGGTCCTCGTAATCCTTGACGCGCTGCGCGATCTTTTCCTTGTCGCCCAGTTCGCTGCGATACAGGATTTCCACCGCGCCCTTCGCCCCCATCACGGCCACTTCGGCGGTCGGCCAAGCATAGTTGAAATCGGCCTTCAGGTGCTTGGACGCCATCACGACATACGCGCCCCCGTAGGTCTTGCGCGTCAGCACAGTCACCTTGGGCACGGTCGCCTCGCCATAGGCGAACAGCAGTTTCGCGCCGTGCTTGATTACGCCCGCGTATTCCTGACCTGTCCCCGGCAAGAAGCCCGGCACATCAACCAACGTCAGAATCGGAATCTCGAAGGCATCACAGAAGCGCACGAAGCGCGCGGCCTTGCGGCTGGCGTCGATGTCAAGGCAGCCGGCCAGCACCATCGGCTGGTTGGCCACCACGCCCACACTCTGGCCTTCCAGCCGGATGAAGCCGGTGATGATGTTGCCCGCGAAATCCTTCTGGATCTCGAAGAAATCGCCTTCGTCGGCGATCTTCAGGATCAACTCCTTCATGTCATAAGGCTGGTTCGGGTTGTCCGGCACCAGCGTATCTAGGCTCGATTCGATGCGGGCCGGATCGTCGAAGAACGGGCGCACCGGCGCCTTCTGGCGATTGTTGAGCGGCAGGAAATCCACCAGACGGCGGGTTTCCGACAGCGCCTCGACGTCATTTTCATAAGCGCCGTCAGCCACGCTCGATTTCTTGGTGTGGGTGCCCGCGCCGCCCAGTTCCTCGGCGGTCACCACCTCGTTCGTCACGGTCTTGACCACGTCGGGGCCGGTGACGAACATGTAGCTGGAATCCTTCACCATGAAGATGAAGTCGGTCATCGCGGGGCTGTAAACCGCCCCACCGGCGCAGGGGCCCATGATGAGCGAGATCTGCGGCACGACACCGCTGGCTTCGATGTTGCGCTGGAACACTTCGCCATAGGCGGCAAGGCTGGCAACGCCTTCCTGGATGCGCGCACCGCCCGAATCGTTAATGCCGATGACCGGCGCACCGTTCTGCACGGCCATGTCCATGATCTTGCAGATCTTCGCGCCGTGGGTTTCGGAAACCGACCCGCCCATCACGGTGAAGTCCTGCGAAAAGACATAGACCTGACGCCCGTTGATGGTGCCCCAGCCCGTCACCACGCCATCCCCTGCCGGTCGGTCGGATTCCATGCCGAAATCGGTGCAGCGGTGGGCGACGAACATGTCGAATTCTTCAAAGGACCCGTCGTCCAGCAAAAGCTCGATGCGTTCGCGCGCGGTC
>JAUXPG010000215.1 GCA_030683915.1 Gemmobacter sp. | reverse complement strand
CGTCACGTGTCGCTTCAGGTGCAGCCGGGCGAGATCGTCGGCGTCGCTGGCGAGTCCGGTTGCGGGAAATCCACCCTGATTTCAGCGCTGCTCCATCTGTTGCCCGCCAACGCAACCGTGACTGGCGGCAGCATCCGCTTTGGCGGTGAGGAAATGGTGGGCGCCACGCCTGCCCGGCTGCGCGCCATGCGCGGGCAGGACATTGCCGTGGTGTTTCAAGACCCGATGACGGCTCTCAACCCGGTTTTAACCATCGGTCGCCAGATGCGCGACATCCAGTACCGCGTTCCCATCAGCCGCGCGGAAAAGGACCGGCGTTCCGCCGCTATGCTGGGCCGCGTCGGCCTGCCCGACCCCGAAGCCAAGCTGCGCAGCTATCAGCACGAACTCTCGGGCGGCATGCGCCAACGCGTGGCCATTGCGATGGCGGCGCTGATGAAGCCCCGCCTGCTGATAGCGGACGAACCGACAACGGCGCTGGACGCCACGCTGGAGGTGCAGATCATCGAGCTCTTGCGCGAACTGCAGCAGGAGATCGGATGCGCCATCCTGTTCGTCACCCATCACCTTGCCGTCATTGCCGAGCTTTGTGACAAGGTGGTGATCATGTACGCGGGGCAGTCGGTCGAGGAAGGGCCAGTGGGCCAAGTCTTTGCCACGCCCGCCCACCCCTACACTGCAAAGCTCATCGAATGTGACCCCGGACATCTCAGGCATCGGCTGCCGGTGCTTCCGTCTATTCCGGGCACGTTGCCGTCGCTGATCGATCCATTGGCGGGCTGCATCTTCCGCCCGCGCTGCGACCGGGCCGATGCCCGGTGCGAAACGCTGCCGTCACGGGCCAATGTTGGCACAGACCACGCGGCACTGTGCCACTATCCGGGGCGGAGCCAGCCATGACCGAACCCATCCTGCGGCTGCGCGATCTGGTGGTAGAGTTTCCGGTTGCGGGCGGCCTTGGCACGCTGTTCGCCCCTGCGGCGCAGCGCAGCGTCCGGGCCGTGGCGGGGGTTACGCTTGATGTGATGCCGGGAGAGACGCTGGCGATCGTGGGCGAAAGCGGTTCGGGCAAGACGACCTTGGCGCGGGCGCTTAACGGGCTGGTGCCGATCAGCGCGGGCGAGGTTTGGTTTCAGGGCGCGGCGCTTCACGCCACCCCGGACTGGAAAGCGGTCCGCCGCCAGATGGCGATGATGTTCCAAGACCCGGTCGGGTCGTTGTCGCCGCGCAAGAGCGTGCGCGATCTGGTGCTGGAACCGCGGGTGATCCAAGGCCTGCCACTGGATGACCCGGATGCGACGGCGGCACATGTCTTGGCGCAGGCGGGACTTGGGCCGCAGTTCCTGTCGCGCTATCCGCATGAATTGTCCGGCGGGCAGGCCCGCCGGGTCGGCGTCGCACGCGCGCTGTCGCTGCGCCCGGCGCTGATCCTTGCCGATGAACCGACCGCCGGTCTTGACGTGTCCATCCAAGGCGAAATCCTCAACCTGCTCAACCGGGTCCGGCAACAGGACGGTTTGAGCACGCTGATCATTACCCACAACCTGAACATCCTGCGCCAGATCGCTGACCGGGTCGCAGTGATGTATCTGGGGCGCATCGTGGAAATCGGGCCGGTCGCAGACATTCTGGCCTCGCCCGCACATCCCTATACAGCGGCTCTGTTATCGGCCAACCCCGAGCTTGATCCGGCCCGGCGCCGTGCCCGTATCCGGCTGCGCGGCGAAACCCCTGGCCTGCGGCAACGCCCGAGGGGGTGCGAATTTCATCCGCGCTGCATGTGGGCCCGCCCTGAATGCGCGCAGAGCGCCCCCGCGCTGACCGACAAACGCGCCGGACTCAGCGCCGCCTGCCACTTCCCCCTGACCCACGACCACGGAACCCATTCATGAGCTACGGCATCTACATCGGCAAGAATCACACCGGCGCCGGCCATGGCTGGCTTGCCGGGTATGGCGACGAACCGTCCAGCCACTGGCTGGAAATCGTGCCGCGCGCCACGCATCCCGAGGGTGCGACGGTGACGGTCGGGGTGGACGCCACAGCAGAACTGCCGGGTCGGCGCAGCGAAATTCCGCAGACCGGCGAAACCGCACGGCACCTGCGGGTCAGCTACAGCTATTTTCTGGGCATGCCTGCGCCGATCACCAATGGCGGGCTGAACGAACATGGCGTCGCGGTGCGTGACATATGGTCACCGGGCCGCGCTGAACTGAAGGCCATGACCCCGCCTGACCAGACCGGCCCCACCTATTCCGACCTTGCCCGGCTGGTTCTGGAACGCGCCCGCACCGCCCGCGAAGGGGTGGACCTGATCGGCGCGCTGATCGCCGAGCATGGGTATTCCTGCTATGGCGGCAATTCGCACATCATCGCCGACCCGGACGAGGCATGGGTCGTGCTGCAGTATCCCGGCGGCAGGCGCCTGTGGGTGGCGGAACGGCTTGGCCCCGACAGCATCCGCGCCTCGCGCCCGGGGTACATCACCGCCATTTCATCCGCCCCCACCGACGATTTCCAGTTCCCCGCGCATTTCATTTCCACCGCCGCGGACCTCGGCTGGTACGATCCGGCGCAGGGTCCCTTCAACCCGAACGCGGTCTACGGCGATGGCAAAGGCCGGTGGCAAGGCGTCGCATGGATGGAGGATGAACTGCGTGCCCGCGCGAACCGGCCCGGCAAGATCGGATTCGAAGATGTCGTCTGGGCCATTGCCACCGAACGCCTGACCGGGGACACAGCCGGCTATGGTCAGATTGTGCCGCTGGTTCATCCGTCCCACGACGCGCTGCGCGTGATGTGGCATGCGCCCGTCGGCGCGGTGACAGCGCCGCTGGTGCCCGTGTTCCTGGGAATGACCACGGTTCCCGCCGAATACGGCCCCCACCGGTTTCTGACGGCTGGCGAGGCGTCGCGCTTTCACGACCGGCGCAAGGCGGTCACGCGGCCCAATTCGGTTTCGTCAGTCCCGCAGGGCGCTGAAATCACCCGGTCTGCAATGCAGGTTTTCAAGCACCTGATGCACGCTGTTTTCCAGGACCATGCGCGCCATCTGCCGCTGGTGCAGGCACACTGGCGCGCCCACGAGGCGGCCTTCGCCGCCGAACTGCCCGACCTGCTGCGGACCGCCGAGATCCTGCTGGATGCGGGAGAAGCCCGACTGGCCACCCGCCTGCTCGATGAACACGCCCGCACGCGGTTGCTGGGCACGCTTGACGACGCCGAACACCTGCTGCGCGGTCTGGAGGCCCTGTTGCGCGTCGGCGGCAAACTGAACTTCGACTGTCTGGATTACAAGGGTCCGGCACAGATCTGGTAACCAACGGGGTCGCATGGCAGGGCATATCTTCGGCAGATCTTCGATCGGGCATCTGCCGGTCGCGCGCTCGGGTGACGGGTGCTATATCATCGACGCGAGCGGAAAGCGTTATCTCGATGGCTCGGGCGGCGCGGCGGTATCGTGCCTTGGCCACTCGGACTCCGGGGTGCGGGCCGCGCTTCATGCGCAACTCGATAAGTTGGCCTTTGCCCACACCGGCTTTTTCACCACCGACGCCGCCGAGGCGCTGGCCGATACACTCGTCGCCCATGCACCTGCCGGGCTGGACCGGGTGTATCTCGTCTCGGGCGGGTCCGAGGCGGTGGAAGCGGCGCTCAAGCTCGCGCGGCAGTACTTTGTCGAGATCCGCCAGCCCGACCGCCACAGGGTCATTGCCCGGCGCCAAAGCTATCACGGCAATACCCTTGGCGCGCTGGCGGCAGGGGGCAACGCATGGCGCCGCGCTCCTTTCGCGCCGTTGCTCGCCAATACGACCCACATTGCGCCCTGCTACGAATACCGCGACCGGCACGACGGCGAAACGACCGAGGCCTACGGCCTGCGCGCCGCCGATGCGCTGGAGACGGAGATCCAGCGCCTTGGGCCCGACAGCGTGATGGCTTTCATCGCCGAGCCGGTGGTCGGCGCGACCATGGGTGCGGTGCCGGCCGTTTCCGGGTATCTGCAGCGCATCCGCGAGATATGCGACCGGCACGGCATACTTCTCGTACTGGACGAGGTTATGTGCGGCATGGGGCGCACCGGCCATCTGTTCGCCAGTGCCGAAGATGGGATTGCGCCCGATATCCTGTGCATAGCCAAGGGGTTGGGGGCCGGATATCAGCCCGTAGGGGCCATGCTGGCATCTGGCCGCATCCATGCGGCCATCGCGGCCGGCAGCGGGTTTTTCCAGCACGGTCATACCTACATGGGTCATGCGATGGCTTCCGCCGGGGCCAAGGCGGTGCTGGATGCCATCCTGTCCCGAGATCTTCTGACCCGCGTGCGCCTCATGGGCGAAAGGCTGGATGATGCGCTGCGGTCGGCACTTGGCCAGCATCCGCATGTCGGTGATATCCGTGGCCGGGGTTTGTTTCGAGGCATCGAATTGGTGGCCGACCGCGACACCAGGGCCCCGTTCGACCCGGCGCGCAAGCTGCATGCGCGGATCAAGGCGATGGCATTTGACGAAGGGCTGATCTGCTATCCTATGGGGGGCACCATCGACGGCCAGCGCGGCGATCACATCCTGCTGGCACCGCCCTTCATCATCGAAGACGCCCAGATCGACGAACTGGTGACCAAGCTGGCCAAGGCCCTTTGCCGGGCCTTGGCCGAATGACGGTGCAGCAACCGGGGCGCGCGGCCCCGGTTGCCGACGTTCGGCGCGATCAGAGTATGAAGTCGCCTGCGACGACCGAAGAAACACCGACCAGCAGCACTTCAAAGTCCGCGATCCGGTCGCCGTTCACGTCAGCGCTGACAATCAGATCGGCGCCCGAGGCAACGGTCCAAACCCCGTTGGCCAGCGGTGTGGTGCCACCGAAGACAAAAGCCTGATCCCCGGACCGTGCTGTATTCGCGTCGATTCCGCTCAGGTCCATCACGTCAACGCCCGACACGAAATCATGGATCACGTCGCGGGACACCCCTCGCGCGCTGTCTGCCACTGCCCTGAACACGAACACGTCGCGGTCGGAGTCAACACCACCAAACATCACATCGCGGCCCGCGCCACCGTTCAGCGTGTCGGCCCCCGCCCCACCCGAGAGCGTATCCGCGCCGGCGCCGCCCAGCAGCATGTTCGCACCTGCGTTGCCGGTCAGACGGTCGTTTCCGCTGTTGCCTTGTACGTTTTCGACGTTGCGGATCGTGTCGACCCCGTAGCCGGTGTTTTGCGCGGTGGTCAGAGACAGGTTGACGGTGGCTGCCGTGGCGCTTCCCACGATCACCCAGTCAAGGCCGGCGCCGCCGTCCATCAGATCATCGCCCGCCGCCAGCACAAGGCGGTCACTGCCATCGCCGCCGAACAACTGGTCGTGGCCCGCGCCGCCGTGCAGCGTGTCGTCGCCCGCCCCTCCGAACAGCGTGTCGTTGCCACCGCGCCCCGACAGGTTGTCGTTACCGACATTGCCATGAAGCACGTTGGCGCCTTCGTTGCCAAAGGCCACGTCATTGCCGGAACCGCCCGAGAAATTCTCGATGTTGCGCAGGGTGTCCATGCCATAGCCGGTGTCCTGCGCGGTGGTCACCGCCAGATCGACACGCGCGTTCGCGGTCCCTGTCACCTCGACCCAGTCCAGCCCGTTGCCGCCATCGAGCAGGTCGTTGCCTGCATCCAGCCGCAGCCGGTCGTTGCCTTCGCCGCCGAGCAGCGTGTCATTGCCCGCGCCGCCGGTCAGCGTGTCGTCGCC
>JAUXPG010000186.1 GCA_030683915.1 Gemmobacter sp. | reverse complement strand
CGCCTTCGTCGGTGGCGCGCACCTCGGGCAGATCATGCAGCCCGGTTTCCAGCGGCAGAAGCCGTGCGTCCAGTTCGGGGGTGCGGGCAAGGCGGTCAAGATCCTCCAGCGTGATGCCCTGATCGGCGTGGAACGGGCCCGACCACCCGCGCCGCAGCCAGACCACGTGGCCCAGACAGCCCAGCACCTGACCAAGGTCCCGCGCGATCGAGCGCACATAGCCCCCCTTGCCGCACACCATCTCCAGTTCGGCATGGTCGGCATCGGGGCGGGCCATCAGGTCCAAGCGTTCGACATACAAGGCGCGGGCTGCAAGATCCATGTCCACGCCTTCGCGCGCCAGATCATAGGCGCGCTCGCCTTCCACCTTCACGGCGGAAAACTGCGGGGGGACCTGCTGGATGTCACCGCGAAACTGCGCGAGCGCGGTTTCGATCTGTGCATCGGTGGGGCGGCTGTCGGTGGTGCCCAGCACGCTGCCCGAGGCATCGTCTGTGGTCGTCGCCACACCGAACCGCACCAGAAAGCGGTAGCATTTCAGCGCGTCGGTCACAAAGGGCACCGTCTTGGTCGCTTCGCCCAGTGCCACGGCCAAGACGCCGGTGGCATCGGGGTCCAGCGTGCCGGCATGGCCCGCCTTCTGCGCGTCCAGCGCCCAGCGTACCTTGCCCACCACCGCCGTCGAGGTGACACCCGCCGGCTTGTCCACCACCAGCCAGCCGGAAACCGGCCTGCCCTTCTTGCCACGCGCCATGATGCCCCCGACCTGCAAAGCCTGCGCGATAGCGCCGGGGAGCGGGCGCGTCAACCTGCGGCGAGGGGGTTGCGCGCGCCTTCCGCCCTTGCCCTTTGCCGCCTGCACGATTACCTCTGGCGCACCCTGATCGGAGCCGCCCATGACCTCGTTGCTGCAAATCCTGCTGATGATCCTGCAACTGGTGCAGTTCATCATCATCGCCCATGTGATCATGTCGTGGCTGATCAATTTTCAGGTATTGAACCTGCGTCAACCGCTGGTGGCGCAGATCTGGAACGGGCTGGAGCGGCTTTTGGACCCGATCTATTCGCGTATCCGGTCGGTGCTGCCCAACATTGCTGGGCTGGATCTTGCGCCGCTGGTGGCGCTGCTGGCGGTGTTTGCCTTGCGCATCGTGGTGACGAACAACCTCTACGCCTTCTGACGTGTCGCCTGATCCGCAACAGGTGCTTGCCCGGGTTTTCGGGTTTCCCGGCTTTCGGCCCGGTCAGGCCGATATCGTGGCTGCCGTGCTGGAGGGGCGCAACACGCTGGCCATCATGCCGACGGGCGGCGGAAAATCGCTGTGCTTTCAGCTGCCCGCGTTGTGCCGTGACGGGGTGACGGTGGTGATTTCGCCGCTGATCGCGCTGATGCGCGACCAGGTGCGCGCGCTCAAGGCGGTGGGGGTGGAGGCCGGGGCGCTGACTTCGGGAAATACCGAGGCCGAGACGGCAGAGGTTTTCGCCGCGTTGGAGGCCGGGCGGCTGAAGCTGCTGTATCTTGCGCCGGAGCGGCTGGCCAACGTCGGCACCCAGACCATGCTGCGCCGTGTCGGCTGCACCATGATCGCGGTGGACGAGGCGCATTGCGTCAGCCAGTGGGGCCACGATTTCCGCCCTGATTACCTGCGCATCGGTGAACTGCGGCGGTCGCTTGGCGTGCCGCTGGCCGCTTTCACTGCCACCGCAGATGCCGAGACGCGCGACGAGATCGTGACGCGGCTGTTCGATGGTGCAGCGCCTGAAACCTTTCTGCGCGGGTTCGACCGGCCCAATATCCATCTGGCCTTTGCCGCCAAGGACACGCCCCGTGCGCAGATCCTGCGGTTCGTCACCGCGCGGCGCGGGTTGTCGGGCATCGTCTATTGCGCGACCCGCGCGCGCACTGAAACGCTGGCGCAGGCGCTGCGCGACGAAGGGCACCCGGCTGTCGCCTATCACGGCGGGATGGAGGCCGAGGCGCGCCGGCAGGTCGAGGCGCGGTTCCAGCAGGAGGACGGGCTGATCGTGGTGGCGACGGTCGCCTTTGGCATGGGCATCGACAAGCCGGATATCCGCTGGGTCGCGCATGCCGACCTGCCCAAGTCGATCGAGGGGTATTATCAGGAAATCGGCCGCGCCGGGCGCGACGGGGCGGCGGCCGAAACCCTGACGCTGTTCGGTGCCGATGACATCCGCCTGCGGCGCAGCCAGATCGACGAAGGGCTGGCACCGCCCGAACGCAAGGCGGCGGATCACGCACGGCTGAACGCCCTGCTGGGGTTGGCCGACGCGACCGGATGCCGGCGTCAGGTCTTGCTGGGGTATTTCGGGGAAACGACCGGGCCTTGCGGCAACTGCGATATCTGTGATCGCCCGGTGGAGGTGTTCGACGCGACCGAGGCGGTGCGCAAGGCGTTGTCCGCCATCCTGCGGACCGGCGAAAGCTTTGGCGCCGGGCATCTGATCGACATTCTGACGGGCACGACCACCGACAAGGTGCGCGAACGCGGGCACGACCGGCTGCCGACCTTTGCCGTGGGCCGCGACATGGCGAAATCGGCATGGAATGCGGTGTTTCGTCAGATGATGGGGCGCGATTTGATCCGCCCCGACCCCGAACGCCACGGCGCGCTGCGGATGACCGACGCCGCCGTGCCGGTGCTGAAGGGCGAAGTGCCGGTGCATCTGCGCCGCGACGCGATGAAGGCCGCCGACCGCCCTGCCGTCAAGGCGCT
Organism: Gemmobacter sp.; assembly: GCA_030683915.1. Taxonomy (GTDB): domain Bacteria; phylum Pseudomonadota; class Alphaproteobacteria; order Rhodobacterales; family Rhodobacteraceae; genus Wagnerdoeblera. The sequence continues at coordinate 10,589 of JAUXPG010000186.1, read as the reverse complement.
GGTGGCTGATGAGGATGCGCCGCTGCTGTCCGCCCTGAAGGCCAAGCGCCGCGCGCTGGCCGAGGCGGCGGGTGTGCCCGCGTATATCATCTTTCCTGACCGCACGCTGGTCGAAATGGCCGAACGCCGCCCGCAAACGATGGACGACATGGCCGGCATCACCGGAGTGGGCGCCAAAAAGCTGGAAAGCTTCGGCGCGGCGTTTCTTGCCGTGATCGCAGGCGCGTCCGAACCGATGCACCCGCAACGCCTTCGGCTGGCGGGCCGCGACGAAGGTGCGCTGTTTGACCGCATTCAGGAAATCCAGCTTCAACTGGCGCGCGGCGCGGATGGCACAGGCAAGCCGATGTCACTGACGGCGTCGGTCCTGCGCGCGATTGCGGAGCGCAAACCGGCGACGGTGGAAGAACTGGCACGCCTGCCGGGCATGGATTTGGCCAAGGCCGAACGCTTCGGTCCCGCCTTTCTGGACGCGCTGCACAGGCGGTAGCGCCCGCGCGATCAGGCCGCGACCAGCGCCTTGTAAAGATCGCGCAGCCGGGCGGTCATCGGGCCCATCTGCCCGGTGCCGATGATGCGCCCGTCGATTTCGCTCACCGGCGTCTGGGCGCCGAAGGTTCCGGTCAGAAAGGCCTCATCGGCGCCATAGGTTTCGACCAGACTGAAATTCTTTTCCAAGACCGGAATGTCATTTGCGCGGCACAGGTCGATGACCTTTTGCCGGGTGATCCCGTTCATGCAGTAGTCGCCTGTGCTGGTCCAGACCGCACCCTTGCGCACGATGAAGAAGTTGCAGGCGTTGGTGGTGTTCACAAAGCCGTGGATATCCAGCATCAGCGCCTCGTCCGCGCCCGCCTTTTGCGCGGCGATGCAGGCGAGGATGCAGTTCAACTTGGAATGGCTGTTCAGCTTGGGATCTTGCGTCATCGGCAGGCCGCGCAGGTGCGGCACGGTGGCAAGCCGGATCGGGCGCGGCAGCTTGGGCCGCGAATGTTCCATGATGATGACCATCGTCGGCCCTTGACGCGACAACGAGGGATGCTGGAACGGCCGGGATTTCACCCCGCGCGTCACCATCAGCCGGGCGTGGGCGTCGGTGGTCATGCCGTTGGCCGCCTGCGTGTCAAAGATCGCCTGCCGGATTTCATCGCGGGTGCGCGCAAGGTCTAGGTCAATGGCCTTGGCCGCCTCGAACAGCCGGTCCAGATGATCTTCCAGAAACGCCCAGCGCCCGTTGTAAAGCCGGATGCCTTCCCACACGCCGTCGCCCAGCATGAAGCCGGAATCATAGACCGAAACAACCGCCTGCGCCTTTGGCACGATGCGGCCATCGACCCAGATCAGGATGTTTTCGTTGCGGGCGTCTTCTTCGGCCTGATGGGTGCTGATGTGGTCGGTCATGGCGTCCCCCCCTTGTCGGCGGGCAGGCTAGCCCGGCGATGCGGCGGGGGAAAGCCCCTCAGGCCACCGGGACCGGGCCGGTGACAGTGACCGCCTCGGGGGTGATGGCGGTCGCCAGCCCGATCATCTGCACCCCGGCGGCGCGGGCAGCGGCAAAGGCGGCGGCATAGGCCGGGTCGATATCGGCGGCAACACGGATGCGGGTGCAGTCGGTCCGCGCAAGCAGATAAACCATCGCAGCTCCTTCGCCCCGTGCCGCTGCGGCGGTCAGGGCGTGCAGGTGCCGGGTGCCCCGCGCGGTGCGGGTATCGGGAAATTCGGCCCAGCCGCCGCGCGACAGGCTGACGCTTTTCACCTCCAGCCAGATCGGCCCCGCTGCACCTTCGAGACAAAAGTCGATGCGGCTTTCGGCATCCAGCCGCGCTTCGGGCCGGATTGCGGCGTAATCGGGCAGCCCCGGCACCTGACGCGCTGCCAGCGCCTCGGCCACGATGCGGTTGGCCAGCGTCGTATCAATCAGCGCAAGGCCGGTCGCGGTTTCCACCAGCTTCCAGCCAAAGGCCAGTTTCGCCCCCGGCGCGGCAGGTGCCAGCCAGCACCGCAATCCGGGGTCCGCCAGCCCGGTCATGGCACCGGGGTTGGGGCAATGCGCGGTCACGGCGGTGCCGTCGGGCATAACCATGTCGGCCAGAAAGCGTTTGTAGCGCCGCTGCAACCGGGAGGTGAAAAGGGGGGTGGGAAACCGCATCGGGCCGACCTATACCCTAGCATATCCCCCTGCAAGGAGGCTGCAATGCCCAACCCTACCGCTGCGATGCTGGTGATCGGTGACGAAATCCTGTCGGGCCGCACGCGCGATTCCAACATGCACCATCTCGCGAACGAACTCACCCGGCACGGCATCCGGCTGATGGAGGTGCGGGTCGTCGCGGACGAGCACGCCGATATCGTGGCGGCGGTGAACGCGCTGCGGGCGCGGTGGGACCATGTGTTCACCAGCGGCGGCATCGGCCCGACGCATGACGACATCACCGCCGACGCCGTGGCAGCGGCTTTTGGCGCGCCGATCAGCATCCGCGAGGATGCCCGCGCCATTCTGGCAGCGCATTACGACCGCTCGGGGCTTGAGTTCAACGCCGCCCGCCAGCGCATGGCGCGCATTCCTGACGGTGCGGCGCTGATCGAAAATCCGGTGTCGGCGGCGCCGGGCTTCATCATCGGCAACGTGCATGTGATGGCGGGTGTGCCGAACATCTTTCAGGCCATGGTCGCCAGCGTGCTGCCCACCCTGACCGGGGGTGCGCCGCTGCTGAGCCAGTCCTTGCAGGTCAACCGCGGCGAGGGCGAGATTGCCGAACCGTTCGGCGCGCTGGCCGCCGAATTTCCCGAATTGTCGATGGGCAGTTACCCGTTCATCCGCAACGGCGCGCATGGCACAAACCTTGTGATCCGTGGAACTGACGGTGCACAGGTGGATGCGGCAATGTCGCGACTGGTGGCGTTGTTCGGGCAGGGATGATGCGGGCGCTGGCCCTACCCGAGTTGCCGGCATTGTTTCAGGCGGTGGATGACACTTGGCCTGCGGCAGCGCTGCATCGGGTCGGGCCTTGGCTGGTGCGCGAAGGCCGGGGCGGTGGCAAGCGGGTGTCGTCGGCCACCGCCGAGGCGCCCCTGCGCGAGGCAGACATTGCCCTTGCCGAAGCCGCGCACCACGATCTGGGGCAGGTGCCGCTGTTCATGATCCGCCCCGGCGAAGACGCGCTGGATGGCTGGCTGGCCGCCCGTGGCTATCGGGTGGTGGACCCGGTCCACCTGCGTGCCGCCCCCTTGGGCGGCTTTGCCGCGCCCGACCTCATGTACAGCTTCCCGCACTGGCCGCCGATGGCAATGTGTGAAGACCTGTGGGCCGAGGCCGGAATCGGCCCTGATCGGCAGGCCGTGATGCGCCGGGTCCGCGGGCCTGCCACCGCCTTTCTGGCGTGCAGTCCAGACCGGACAGACCGGGTTGCCGGGGCAGCTTTTGCAGCCATTTCGGGACAAATTGCCATGATCCATGCTGTCGAGGTGCTTCCGGGCCTGCGTCGGCAGGGTTCCGCGCACAACATGTTGCGTTCTGCGGCATGGTGGGCGCAGCAAAATGGGGCAGAGTGGTTGGCCCTTGCTGTCACCCAGGGCAACGTGGCTGCGGGGCAACTCTATGCTTCCCTGAACTTGGGTGTTGTGGGACATTATCACTACAGAAGTGCCTGAACTCAGGGCCGAGCAGTGATGGACAACCCGATACGCCTTGCCGTCTGCATCTTGCGGCGTCCCGTGGTTTGGGCGCTTGCCGCCGCCGTCGGGGCGGGGCCAGCCTTGGCGCTGGATGTCACCTTTCCACTGGGCGCAGAGCGGACAGCGGTGCGCGTTGAACGACTGGGCAGCTATGCATTGCCCATCGGTCCGTGGGCGGATGGCAGTATGGTCACCCAGAACACCGAAGGCCGCGTTGAGCAAACCGCGTGGCGGCTTCCTGCGCCGGAGGGCGGCACGCTGGCCGTGTTGGCCCCACTGCGCGCGGCGCTGCTGGCGGACGGGTGGCAAGTGGTGTTCGACTGCGAAACCGCAAGCTGCGGCGGCTTTGATTTCCGCTATTCAACCCAAGTGCTGCCGGAACCCGCAATGCATGTCGATCTGGGGGATTTCCGGTTTCTGGCGGCGCGCAACGGCACCGGGCCTGATGCAAGCCATCTCAGCCTGCTTGTCAGCCGGTCGGACGGGGCCGGAACCGGCCATGTCCAGATGATCCGCGTCGGCCCGGCCGCGGTTGACGCACCAACGCAGATCGCCGTGTCGAGCAAGTCAACGTCGGATCAGACCCTTCCAACGCCGGTCGCCGCCGTGCGGGCCGAACCCGCGCCGCTGGACGAGGCGCTGGAAAACGGCTCGGTCGTGCTGGACGGGCTGGAGTTTGCGACCGGCGCCGCCGATCTGGCGCAGGGCGCCGATGCGGCCCTTGCCGCGCTGGCAGCCTATCTCGCGGCGAACCCGTCGCGCTCCATCGCGCTTGTCGGACATACCGATGCCTCCGGGTCGCTGGAGGCGAACGTGGCGCTGTCGCGCCGCCGCGCCGAAGCGGTGCGCGCCCGTCTGATCGCGGAACTGGGCGCCGATGGCGGCCGTATCCTTGCGCTCGGGGCGGGCTTCATGGCGCCCCGCGCCTCGAACCTGACCGACGAAGGCCGTGCGGCAAACAGACGGGTCGAAGCCATGCTGACCTCGACCCGCTAAGTTGACGCACCTATGACGTTGGCGCCTTGGTCCCCGGCGCCGGGGGATGATGTTACCAGACGTCCGGCCCCTTGTCGGCATAGTTCCGCACCAGAAAATCGATGAAGGCGCGGACCTTGGGCTGGGTGAACCGACCCGGCGGATATACCGCATAAATGCCCATCGATTCCGACGGCAGACCGGGAATCGCCTCTTCCACAAGGCCCTGCTTCATCGCATCGGCATAAAGGAATGAGGGCAGATACGCGATCCCAAGACCCGATATCGCGGCGTGCAACAGCGATTGGCCATCGTTCACCGTCAGCCACCCGTTCGAGCGGACCTGACGCTTTTCCCCCGAAGGCGCAGTGATCTTCCACACGTTGCCATTGGCCTGACTGGAATAGTGCAAAAGCTTGTGATCGTTCAGGTCGTCGATTTTCATCGGGCGGCCGAACTTCTGAAAATACCCGGGCGATCCGATCATGCGCTTGGATGTTTCGCACAGCTTGCGGGCGCGCAGCGTGCTGTCCTCCAGATCGCCCACCCGGATCGCCATGTCGAACCCTTCTGAGATCAGTTCGACATAGCGGTTGTTCAGCACCATGTTCACGGTGATGTCGGTGTATTCCTGCAGGAATTCGCCCAAGATGGGCGACAGGTGGTTGACCCCGAAATCGGTGGCGACCGAAATTCGCAACAGACCCGATGGTGCCGACTGCATGCTCGTCACCAGCGCATCCGCTTCGCCGGCGTCGTTCAGCACCCTGCGGGCACGGTCGTAATAGGCCAGTCCGATCTCTGTCGGGCTGACCCGGCGGGTCGTGCGGTTGAGCAGCCGCGCCCCGAGCCGCGCCTCCAGCGCCGAGACGTGCTTGGACACCGCAGACTTCGAAATTCCCATCTTCTTGGCAGCGTCGGTAAATCCGCCTTGGTCCACCACGGTGGCAAAGGCTTCCATTTCGGTCAGTCGATCCATTGTCTTCCCCATGCGGATAGTGCGGGTCATGGCCCGGTATTGCCTGGTAAATGGGGCCGGATTGCGGAGACGGTGGGTCAAGTCCGGGGTATTGTGCCGGATCGTTGCAGGGCCGGAAACCGTGCGGGGTGTGCGGCGGTGCCTTGCCTTTCCGCGTGGCGGGCCGGATAACCGCCCGGTCAACCACAAACCCCGGAAGGTGCAAGGATGCCGGAAACCTCGGAACTGCTGGTGCTTGCGGTCGTGCTGCTGGTGTCGGGGGCGGCCACAGGCATTCTGGCCGGGCTGTTTGGCGTGGGTGGCGGGGCGCTGATGGTGCCGGTTCTGTATGAAACCTTCGGGTTTCTGGGCTATGCCGATACGGTCCGGATGCCACTGGCGGTTGGCACCTCGCTGGCGATCATCATCCCGACCTCGATTCGCAGTTATCGTGCCCACAAGGCGCGCGGCGCGGTCGATGGCGCCTTGCTGCGTGCCTGGGCGGTTCCCATCGTGATCGGAGTGCTGCTGGGCGCCGGGATCGCGCGGTTCGCTCCGCCGGTGCTGATGCAGGCGGTGTTCGTGGCGGTCGCCGGGGTGAACGCGGTCAAGCTGATTTCCGGCGCCCGGTGGCAGGTGGCGCCCGATCTGCCCAAAGGCGCGCCGCTGGCGATGTTTGGCGGGGCGATCGGCCTGCTGTCATCGCTGATGGGCATTGGCGGCGGCCAGATCGCCAACATCATCATGACGTTGCATGGCCGGGGCATTCATCAGGCGGTGGCAACCTCGGCCGGAATCGGCGTTCTGATTGCCGTGCCGGGGGCGCTGGGGTATATTGGAGCAGGCTGGGGCCGCGAAGACCTGCCGCCGTTGGCGCTTGGGTTCGTGTCACTGCTGGGGCTGGTGCTGTTCGCACCGACCACGGTGATGACGGCGGGTCTGGGGGTGCGGCTGGCACATGGCCTGTCGAAACGCCGGCTGGAAATGGCCTTTGGGGTGTTCCTTGCCGTGGTCTGCCTGCGTTTCGTCTGGGCGATTTTCGGCTGACCGGTTGTGCGGCGCGCCCGAGGGCCTATAGTCCGCCGCGCCATTCTGGGGGATCTGCAATGAAACCTGTGGAAATCTATACGACTCCAAGCTGCGGCTACTGCCATGCCGCGAAACGGTTGCTGACGCAAAAGGGCGTGCCCTTTGCTGAAACCGATGTCAGCCGCGACCCTTCCTTGCGTGCTGCAATGGTGCAGCGCGCGGGGGGGCGGCGCACCGTGCCGCAAATCTTCATCGGTGGAACGCCCGTCGGCGGGTGCGACGACCTGTTCGCGCTGGACAGTGCCGGGCGGCTTGACGCCCTGCTGGCGGACTGATGCGCGCCGGGCTGGTGCAACTCAGCGTCACTGACGACCCGGTGGCCAATCTGGCCGCCACGCTCGCGCATGTCCGCGCGGCGGTCGCCGGGGGCGCAGGGTTCGTGCTGACGCCGGAATGCACCAACCTGCTATCGTCGAACCGGGCGCATCAACGCGCGGTGATCGTGCCCGAAGATCAGGACGCGACGCTGGCAGCTTTGCGCGACGCGGCGGCGGCTGCGGGCATCTGGATGCTCGTCGGCTCGCTTGGGGTGGCGACGGGCGATGCGGATGGCCGGTTCGCCAACCGCAGTTTCCTGATTGCCCCCGATGGCGCCATCGCCGCGCGCTATGACAAGATCCACATGTTCGATGTGAACGTGTCGGAGACCGAGGTTTACCGCGAATCCGCCGCCTACCGCCCCGGCGCGCAGGCCGTTCTGGCCGACACGCCGTTCGGGCGCATCGGAATGACCGTCTGTTATGACGTGCGGTTTCCGCATCTTTATCGCCGGTTGGCGCAGGCGGGCGCCCAGATCCTGACCGTGCCGGCGGCGTTCAACCACATCACCGGCGCGGCGCACTGGGAGGTGCTGCTGCGCGCGCGGGCCATCGAAACCGGGGCGTGGGTGCTGGCGCCCGCTCAGTGCGGGTTTCACGCCGAGGCCGAGGGCAAGGGCCGGCGCACCTATGGCCATTCGCTGGTGGTGGCGCCCTGGGGCGAGGTGGTGGCCGACGGCGGCGAAACCCCGGGTGTGACCTTCGCCGACATCGACCTTGCCGCCGTCACTGCGGCGCGCCACCGGGTGCCTTCGCTGGCGCATGACCGCGCGTTCGAGGGGCCGTGAGCGTGGACCGCACCGAGGACCTGGCGGTTGCGCTGTTTGGCGAACTGTTCATGGCTGACCAGTTGGCCCGCGCGCATCTGTCGCGCGCGTTGCCAAAGGGAATGGAATTGTCGCATTTCGGGGTGCTTAACCACCTTGCGCGCGCAGGCGAGGAACGCACCCCGGCCCAGCTCGCCCGCGCGTTCCACGTCACGCGCGGCGCGATGACGAACACACTGACCAAACTGGAATGGGCGGGCCACATCCACATCCGCCCGGATTGGGATGATGCAAGGCGCAAGTTCGTGGCAATATCCCCGTCGGGGCGCGCGGCGCGCAATGCCGCGCTGCAAGCCATCGTGCCGCTGATCGCCCAGACAGTGACCGATCTGGGCGAAGACCGGGTCCGCGCCGTGTTGCCGGTGCTGCGCGACATGCGCTTGCGGTTTGAAGACGAAGCCTAATCGCCACCCCGCCCCGCGTCGGGCAGGAACGTGCCGTTCAGCGCTGATATCGCCTCTGCGATGCGGGTCACTGTGGCAGGTGTCGGCATAGCCGTGGGCACCACCACATACCAGTGTCGCATCATGGGAAGCCCGGGCCCGCGCAGGGGCACCAGCCGCCCGGCCACCAATTCATCGTGCGCCGCATGCAAGGACAGCATGGCGATGCCCAGACCGCACAGCACCCCTTGCTTGATCGCCTCGTTCGAATTCAGTTCGATCACGCGTGGGGGATGGGCCGGGGTCAGCCGGTCCAGAAACCGTTGCAGCAGCATGCGCGACCCCGACCCTTCCTCCCGCATCAGGAAGGTCTCTTGCATCAGCATGTCGGGGTCGAACCCGTCGGCCCCTGCCAGCGGATGCCGGGCAGGCAGCAGGATACCATGCGGATGTGGCCCGACCGGGCTGGCCCGCAACGGGGGTTCCGCCGGCGGGCGCCCCATGACGGCCAGATCCAGCGTGCCCCGTTCCAGCCCCGCCACGATGGTTTCGCGGTTGCCCACGGTCATCGAAACTTCGATGTCCGGGCAGGTCTGCATCAGCCGCATCAGCAGGCGGGGCGCGGAGTACTGCGCGGTCGATACAATGCCGAGATTCACGTGGCCGAGCCTGCCCGACGAAATGGCGCGCAATTGGCGCCCTGCCTGCGACAGGATCGCCTCGATCCGTTCAGCGGCGCGCAGCATTTCCTGACCGGGCGCTGTCAGCACCATCTTGCCGCCATCCGGGCCGCGCGTCAGCACAGGGTGGCCGATGGCAGTTTCCAGATTCTTGATCTGGCTGTGGATGGCGGGCGTGGTCTGGTTCATCGCCTGCGCCGCTGCCGTCAGGGACCCCTGCGCCGCCACCGCCTGCAAGGCACGGAACTGCTTGAGGGTAAGGGCATCCAACCGCAGCATTAGATTTTTCCTAAACTTGGTTCATAAACATCATATTTCAATTAATACCCGCTTCGGTGCAAGGGTGGCGCAACAGACCGAAGCAAGAGGAACATCATGCGGCGCGTTCTCAATCAGGTTCCCGAAGGCACCGATCCGGCACTGGCCGACGTGGTGGGGCGCATCGCGGCAGTATCGGCCGGGCTGGCGCGCAAGATTGCACGCGGCGGCCTTGACGAAGACCTGTCCGGCAGCATCGGCACCAACACCGACGGCGACACGCAAAAGGCGCTGGATGTCATCGCGGATGATGCTTTCTCGGCGGCGCTGCAAGGGTCGGGCGTGCGCTGGTATGCGTCCGAGGAGCAGGAGATGGTTGTCGAACTGGATGCGGGCGGCGCGTGGGCCGTGGCGATTGATCCGCTGGACGGGTCATCCAACATCGACAGCAACGTGTCGATCGGCACCATCTTTGGCATCCATCGTGCGCTGGACGATGCGGACGCCAGCTTTCTGCGGCCGGGGCGCGATCTGGTCGCGGCGGGGTATGCGATCTATGGGCCGCAATGTTGCCTGATGGTAACGTTCGGCGCCGGTGTGTTGAAATACGTTCTGGACCCCGACAGCCAGACCTTTCACCTGATCGGCGCCATCCCGCAGGTGCCGCTCGAATCTGCGGAATACGCCATCAACACGTCGAATTACCGGCACTGGGACGCGCCGGTGCGCGCCTATGTGGACGACCGGGTGGCCGGGGCCGATGGCCCGGCGGGGCGCAATTTCAACATGCGCTGGATCGCCAGTCTGGTGGCCGAAACCCATCGGATTCTTACCCGTGGCGGCATCTTTCTTTACCCGTCGGATGCGCGCAAAGGGTATGAGAACGGCCGTCTGCGGTTGGTCTATGAATGCGCGCCCATTGCGATGCTGGTGGAGCAGGCGGGCGGGCTGGCCACCAGTGGCACGGCGTCGGTGCTTGATGCCGTGCCGACCACGCTGCACGGACGCACGCCGTTCGTCTTTGGCAGTGCGAACAAGGTGCTTCGCATGGCCGCCTACTTCGACATGGCACCCGCCGACCCCCCGGCGCCGGACAGCCCGCATCTGTTCGGTGCGTAACGCGCCCCGTCAAATCCCCGGTCCGGCGGCACCGACGCCCCCTGTCGCCGCTGGCCAGCCCCCCTTTTGAAAGGAATGCCATGACCGTCAAGGTAGCCATCAACGGCTTCGGCCGCATCGGCCGCAACATTTTGCGTGCTGTCGTGGAATCGGGTCGCACCGACATCGAGGTCGTGGCCATCAACGATCTTGGCCCGGTGGAAACGAACGCCCATCTGCTGCGGTTTGACAGTGTGCATGGCCGTTTCCCGGCGACCGTCACGACCGGCCCCGACTGGATCGACGTCGGTCGTGGCCCGATCCGGGTG
>JAUXPG010000157.1 GCA_030683915.1 Gemmobacter sp. | reverse complement strand
GCAGCAATCCACATTTCACAGTCGCAGAACGTCCTCTTCGTGCCCTGAGCAGTCGCTATGGCTTTTCTTTTTCGAACGATCGTTTAGCCTCACTACTATGATGACAACGCTCCGTTTCATCTTGGTAGCGACTGCAGTGATTGCGGGCACTTCAGCACACGCTGAACCCGTAGACCTGACTGGTTTAGCCTGCGTGCGCATGACCAACAGTGGTCCCAACACATGGGAGTTCTATGGTGATATCGCGGTGAGGAGATACGCAGAAGGTCAAGGGCAGCCGCAAAGGCTGGTCCGCGTGGGTGAAGGTGCTTACGAAAGATACAGCCGAACTGACGGAGAGTGGGACGCGGTCTTTTTCTTTTTTGACGTCGGCGATGGGGTCCAGATGCGAATACTTTCGAGACCGGGCCTCGCGGTTCGGGAGGAAAACCCGGGCGCGTCTTGGGAAGAAGGCGTTTTCCCTTTTGCCGCTCAGTGCGCGCCGCTTTGGGAAAGCAGATAACGTTTGACACGCAGTTAGGGTTTGCAACCAGCGAAGTGATGCGCAACTGCAGCGCGATCGTCACCCCCGCCCCAGCTTCGCCTCCCGCGCCGCCTTCATCCGGGCGAAATCGTCGCCGGCGTGGTAGCTCGAGCGGGTCAAGGGTGTGGCCGAGACCATCAGGAACCCCTTGTTGCGGGCGCTGGCCTCATAGGCGGCGAATTCGTCGGGGGTGACGAAGCGGGCGACCGCGTGGTGCTTGGGCGTCGGCTGCAGGTATTGCCCGATGGTCAGGAAATCCACATCCGCCGAGCGCATGTCGTCCATCACCTGCAAAACCGAAAGCCGGTCTTCACCCAGACCGACCATGATGCCCGATTTGGTGAACATCGTCGGGTCCAGTTCCTTGACCCGCTGCAACAGGCGCAGGGAATGGAAGTAGCGCGCGCCGGGGCGCACCTCGTGGTAAAGGCCGGGCACGGTTTCAAGGTTGTGATTGAACACGTCGGGCCGCGCCTCGACCACGGTTTCCAGCGCCGTCGGCGGGCATTTCAGGAAATCCGGGGTCAGCACTTCGATGGTGGTGTCGGGCGCGCGGTGGCGGATCGCGCGGATGGTCTGGGCGAAATGCTCCGCCCCGCCATCGGCCAGATCATCGCGGTCCACCGAGGTGACGACCACATGTTTCAGGCCCAGCGTCGCCACGGCATGCGCGACGCGGCCCGGTTCAAAGGCATCGAGCGTTTGCGGCTTGCCGGTGGCGACGTTGCAAAAGGTGCAGCCGCGGGTGCAAATCTCGCCCATGATCATCATGGTGGCGTGGCCCTGCGACCAGCATTCGCCGACGTTGGGGCAGCCGGCCTCTTCGCAGACCGTTACCAGCTTGTTCGATTTCAGGATGTCGCGCGTGGCCTTGTAGCCTTCGGACGTGGGCGCCTTGACCCTGATCCACGATGGCTTCTTGGGCTGCGGATTGTCGGGGCGGTGCGCCTTTTCGGGGTGGCGCTGGTCGGGCAGCTTGAGATCGCGCAACGATTTTTCCCCCTGACTGGCGAGTTGCTCCTCACATAGGCTTTTTCCGGCAGCGGCGCAACGGCGGGGCCGTCGCAGCCTGTGAGGTAAGTGTGCCCGGTTGCCGGGAAAAGGAGTTTGCTTTGTTCAGGAAAATGACCGCCGAGGCGCTTGGCACGCTGATCCTGGTGCTGTTCGGCTGTGGCGCAGCGGTGTTGATGGGTGACCGGATCGGGATGCACGGCATCGCCATGGCCTTTGGACTGGGCGTCGTGGCGGCGGCCTATGGGTTGGGCGCCATATCGGGCGCGCATCTGAACCCGGCGGTGACGCTGGGCATGGTGACTGCCGGGCGGATGGGGCCGCTGGACGCGGTGGCCTATGTCGTGGCGCAGCTGGCGGGTGCGGTGGCGGGCGCGGCCGTTGTGCTGATGATCGCCTCGGGCAGGGCGGGGTATGACCTGGCGGTCAACGGGTTGGGCCAGAACGGCTTTGGGCCGGGGTATCTGGGCGAATACGGTCTGGCGGCGGCGCTGGTGTTCGAAACGGTGATGACCTTTGTCTTTGTCACCGTGATTCTGGGCGCCACCACGGGAAAGACGAATGCCGCAGTGGCGGGGCTGGTCATCGGGCTGACGCTGGCGGGAATTCATCTGGTCGGCATCGCAGTCACCGGGGTGTCGGTGAACCCGGCGCGGTCGTTCTGCCCTGCGGTGCTGGTGGGCGGCAAGGCGATGGCCGATCTGTGGGTCTTTATCGTCGCGCCGCTGGTCGGTGGGGCAGCGGCGGGCGCGCTGCACGCGGTCGGGGTCACACGCGCGGCCTGACATCGAACCGGGGCGAAGTGGGGAGCGCCGGTCGGGGCGGGGGCCACCCCCGCCCCGGCTTTGTCATTTCCAGCAGGCGACCTGGACCGCCATGGCGGTGCCAAGGGCGGTCAGGTCTTCGGGTGCCATCTGGCCGGGTGCGGGCGCCGTTGCCGCCAGCGTCACGCCTTGGGCTGCAAGGGCGGCCAGAATGGCGGGCGACGGCGCGGCAAAGCTGACCTCGGCAGGCAGGACGCGCGCAGGGTCCGCGGCACGCGGCTGCAGGATGCCGATCACCGTGCCGTCGGGGCCCAGCACCGGACCGCCGGCATCGCCTGCCATGGCAGGTAGGGTCAGCCGGGCCAGTGTGGGCGTGCCATCCAGCCCGGTCGGCGATTCGAAGCGCCCGAAGGTCATCGAGGGCAAAGGCAGGTCGATCCCGAAGGAAAACCCCGCGACCGCCACATCGCTGCCCGGCGCGGGCAGGGCGCCCGCCATCGCCGCATGGCCGGGCGGTGCAAGCGGCACCCCGGCGCGCAGCAGCGCCACGCCTGCCGCGCTGTCGCGCGCAACGACGGACGCTTCGATGCCCGCGTCCAGCGTGATGCGCCCGCAGCCATCGACGTTGGCCAGAGCCGTCAGCACCTGACCCCCGGCATCGGCAAAGAAGCCCGACCCCGCGCGCTCGGGCCGCCGCGCTTCGATCCCGGCCAGCAGGCCGGCCTTGGTGGCTTCGTCCAGTGGCACGAGTCCGGGGTCAAGCACGCGGTCGCCAAACGGGCGGAAGCTGGATTTCATCGCCGACAGGATGCGCGCGGTGCGGGTGGCATCGGCCGTGCGCGCCGTTATCAGGAACCCCCGGATGGTGCCTTGGCCCAGTTCGGCCTGCGCGTAGGTTTCAACCTCGGCGGTGCGCCCCGACATTTCGAACCCGCGCGGACGGCGGTTGCGCGGCCCTTCGGGCGGAATCACCGGCAGGGTTTGCAGCAGGTCGAACAGGCCGGCCAGTGCCTCTTGGTCGCCGGGCTGGCTGATCAGCCAGACCTGCACGCCACTATCGCCCGAGGCCAGATATTGCGCGAAGGGCGGGGTGTAGCGGTCGAAGGTGACAAGGCCCATCGGCAGGTCAATCTCGATCCCTGCTTCTTCGTCGCGGATCGGTTCCATCCCGATCGCAGCCAGTTCGCCGCGCCAGCCGTCGACCAGCGCCGCCCGCTGTGCCGCGGTCAGCACGCCGGTCGGCTCGGCCCCCTGCGCCGCCTGCCAGGCCGAAATCGCCGCGCGGGTGCCGGGGCCAAAGGCGCCATCCACCGCAGCGGAATAGACACCCGCCCATTGCAGCGCGCGCTGGATGTCCTGCCGTTCGGTTGCGGTCAGCGCGGCTTCGGCCCGCCGCGAGTCGGCCAGGCTTTCGCCGGGGGGGGCAGGCATCGCCGCGTCGGGCGCGGCAGGTTCGGTCAGCGGCGCCGCAGGCAGCGGCAGGGCGGGCGTCGGGGCGGCCAGCGCCTGCCCGGCGGGCCAGAATTGGCTGCGGTACACCCGGCCATCCGCGATGAAGCTGTCGCGCGGAATCTGCCCCGCGGCGCGCAGGTCGGCCAGGCGCGCGGCAGCCTCGGCTTCGCTGAACGGCCCCAGCGCCACGGCATACCACCCCGAGGCCAAGGCAAACCCGGTCACCTCGGGCAGGATACCCGCCCAGTCGCGCAGCCGTTCTTCGGCGGCAGCCAACGAGTTGCGCGCCTCGATCTGGATCCAGACGCGCGGCCCGTCCTGCTGGGCCATCCCCGGCCCGGCCCAGACCCCTGCCGCCGCGGCCAAAAACGCCGCTGTCACCATTCCCCTGATCCGCAACATCCGCGTTTCGCCTTTCGCTGTGTCCCCGGTGCCCTTGCGCCGATTGACCCTTCCCCGCCTCTTGCCTATGAGGACAGGGCTTTTCAAGAGGTCTGCCATGCCCGACAGCGCCGCGAAACCCCGCAGCTTCCAGGAAATCATCCTGCGTTTGCAGAATTACTGGGCAGCCAAGGGCTGTGCGGTGCTGCAACCCTATGACATGGAGGTGGGGGCAGGCACCTTTCACCCGGCCACCACCCTGCGGGCGTTGGGGTCGCGGCCCTGGGCTGCGGCCTATGTCCAGCCCTCGCGCCGACCGACCGACGGGCGGTATGGCGAAAACCCCAACCGCCTGCAGCACTATTATCAATATCAGGTGATCATCAAGCCGTCGCCACCCGACATGCAGGACCTGTACCTTGGATCGCTCCGTGCCATCGGGCTGGACCCAAGCCTGCATGATATCCGCTTTGTCGAGGACGACTGGGAATCGCCCACGCTGGGCGCCTGGGGCCTTGGGTGGGAGGTGTGGTGCGATGGCATGGAAGTGTCGCAGTTCACCTATTTCCAGCAGGTCGGCGGGCATGATTGCAAGCCGGTGTCGGGAGAGTTGACCTATGGCCTCGAGCGGTTGGCGATGTATGTGCTGGGCGTGAACCACGTGATGGACATGCCCTTCAACGCCCCGGACGCGCCGATCCCGCTGAGCTATGGCGACATCTTTCGCCAGACCGAACGCGAATACAGCCGCCACAACTTTGACGGCGCCGATACCGACAAGTTGCTGCGCAATTTTGCCGAGGCCGAGGCCGAGTGTGATCGCCTGCTGGCCTTCGACCCGGTCGACCCCAAGGCGGGCAACCGTGCCAACGTCATGGTGCACCCGGCCTATGACCAGTGCATCAAGGCCAGCCACATCTTCAACCTGCTCGATGCGCGCGGCGTGATTTCGGTGACTGAACGTCAGGCCTATATCGGCCGGGTGCGGGCACTGGCCAAGAAATGCGCCGATGCCTTTGTCGGCACCGAAGCGGGCGGGGCGGCGGTGTGAACGGAAAGTTCATCGTCCTCGGGCTGGCCGGCAGCGCGGCGATTGCCGGGGCCGCCATGTGGTATCTGCAGGTCCATGCGTTTTACCGGCCCCTGCCCGAAACCACCGTGCTGCGCGTGACCACCGAAACCGGGCCGCAGCCGCTGTCGCTGTCGGCGTTCCAGGGTATCGACGCCACGTCGTCGCCCCTGCGGTTCCGCGCTTGTGTCACGCTGGCCAATCCGCAGGAGCTTGGCTCCGCTGAGCTGGCGACCAAGCCCGATCCGCTGACCGCGCCCGGCTGGTTCGAATGCTTTGACGCCGGGGCCATCGGCACCGCCTTGCGGCAGGGCGAGGCGGTCGCCTATCTGTCCGAGCGTGAAATCGCCCGCGGGGTGGACCGGATCATCGCCGTCTACCCCGATGGCCGCGCCTTTGCCTGGCACCAGCTTAACGGCACCCTGGAGAACTGACCCATGCCGGACCTTCTGATCGAGCTTTTCTCCGAGGAAATCCCCGCCCGCATGCAAGGCCGCGCGCGCGAGGACCTGAAGAAACTGGTGACCGACGGCCTTGTGCAGGCAGGGCTGACCTATGCCTCGGCGGGCGCATTCTCCACCCCGCGCCGCCTGACCTTGACGGTGCAGGGGTTGACCGCCGAATCCCGCCCGGTGCGCGAGGAGCGCAAGGGGCCGTCGACCAGCGCGCCGCAACCGGCAATCGACGGCTTTCTGCGCGCGACCGGCCTGACGCTGGAGCAGCTGGAACGCCGCGCCGACAAGAAGGGCGAGACCTTCTTTGCGGTGATCGAAAAACCCGGCCGCAAGGCGCCCGCCATCATCGCCGAGGTGCTGGAGGGCACGATCCGCACGTTCCCGTGGCCGAAGTCGATGCGCTGGGGCGCGGGGTCGTTGCGCTGGGTGCGCCCGCTGCATTCCATCCTGTGCCTGCTCAGTGACGAGGCCGGGTCCGAGGTTGTGCCGCTGGAGGTCGATGGCATCATCGCAGGCAACACCACCGAAGGCCACCGCTTCATGGCGCCGGGCCGGTTTGCCGTGCACGGGTTCGATGATTACCGCGCCAAACTGCAGGCCGCCCGGGTGATGCTGGACCCCGCCGAACGCGAGGCGCATATCTGGCACCACGCCACGCAAACCGCCTTTGCCCAAGGGCTGGAGGTGGTGCCGGACGCCGCGCTGCTGACCGAGGTCGCGGGTCTGGTCGAATGGCCGGTGCCGCTGATGGG
>JAUXPG010000470.1 GCA_030683915.1 Gemmobacter sp. | reverse complement strand
CGACAGTGCCTTGGTCTCGGTTTCGTAGCCCAGCGCGTCCAGCACGATCGTGGCGGCGGCGGTGGTGGCGGTGATGTCGGTCCATCCCACATCAGAGAACACGACCTTGTCGCAGGCGGCAAAGGCCGGGGCGGAAAGGCCCACGAGGGCGGTGGCGAACATCAGGTTACGCAACATTGGGGGGCTCCCTTCGGTTGTGTCGGCTTTTTGTTGATTGACGAGTCAATAAACATGCGGCTACCTCGGCTGGCAAGGTTTTTCTGGGGACGCACCGTGCCGAAGCTTGGAATGGAGCCTATCCGCAAGGCCGCACTGGTAAAAGCCACGATTCTGGAAATCGGGCGCGTCGGATCGCTGGACGTGACCGTGGGCCAGATCGCCAAGCGCGCGGGCATGTCCACGGCTCTGGCGCACCATTATTTCGGCGCGAAGGAAGACATGTTCCTTGCGGCCATGCGCCACGTCCTGACGCTCTACGGCGCCGAGGTGCGCGGCGCGCTGCACCTTGCAGACACGCCCGAGGCGCGGGTCAACGCCATTTTGCGCGCGTCGTTCAGCCCGTCGAACTTTCGGCGCGAGGTGGTCGGCGCGTGGTTGAACTTCTGGGTTCTGGCCCAGACGGTGCCGCAGGCCCGCCGCCTGCTGGCCATCTATGAACGCCGGCTGCAATCAAACCTGACCGCCGCCTTGCGCCCTCTGGTGGGGGACCGCGCCCCCCGCGTCGCGGAATCCGTGGGGGCCATGATTGATGGGGTCTATCTGCGACAGGCCCTGACCCGCGCCACCCCCGATGCCGGCGCCGCGGTGGCGCTGATTCGATCCGTGCTCGACACCGAACTGAAAGGCCCACGCCCATGATCGCCCAGCCCAAAGCCAGCCATTTCGTCGACGGGCAGTATCTGGAGGATGCGTCGGGCGCGGCGTTCGACGTTCTGTTCCCCGGCACCGGCGAACCCATTGCACGGCTCCATGCTGCCACCCCGGCGGTGATCGACGCGGCACTCGCCTCGGCCACCCGGGCGCAGGCGGAATGGGCCCGCCGCCGCCCCGTGGAACGCGGCCGCGTGCTGGCGCGCGCCGCCCAGATCATCCGCGACCGCGCCGAAGCCTTGGCGCAGCTGGAAACGCTCGACACCGGCAAACCCGTGCAGGAAACCCGTGTGGCGGACTGGCCTTCGGGGGCGGATGCGCTGGAATTCTTTGCGGGCCTCGCGCCCACCATCACCGGCGAAACCATCCCGCTCGGTGGCGACATGGTGTATACCCTGCGCGAACCCCTTGGCGTCTGCGTCGGCATCGGCGCATGGAACTACCCCAGCCAGATCGCCTGCTGGAAATCGGCGCCCGCCCTCGCCATGGGCAATGCGATGGTGTTCAAACCGTCCGAACTTACGCCGCTGGGCGCGCTGCAACTGGCGGAAATCCTTGTCGAAGCCGGGCTGCCTGCCGGGCTGTTCAACGTGGTGCAGGGCGCCGGGGCGGTCGGCGCCGCGCTGGTGACTGACCCGCGCGTGGCAAAGGTGTCGCTGACGGGCTCGGTGGCGACGGGGCAAAAGGTCTATGCCGCCGCCGCTGCGGGCATCCGCGCCGTCACCATGGAACTGGGCGGCAAGTCCCCGCTGGTGATCTTTGCCGATGCGGATATGGACTCGGCGGTCGGCGCTGCGATGCTGGCCAACTTCTATTCCGCCGGGCAGGTGTGTTCCAACGGCACGCGGGTGTTCGTGGAACGCGCGGCCCTGCCCGCCTTTCTGGACCGGCTCAAGGCGCGGTCCGAGGCCATCGTCATGGGCGACCCGCGCGACGACACCACCCAGATGGGCCCGCTGATATCCGACGCGCAGGCCGCCAAGGTGGCGCAGTATATCGCCACCGGCCATGCCGAAGGCGCCAGACTGGTCACCGGCGGCACCGTGCAGGGCCGGTTCGTGCCGCCCACCGTGTTTGCCGATGTCACCGACGACATGACCATCGCGCGCGAGGAAATCTTTGGCCCGGTCATGGCCGTGCTGCCCTTCGACACGGAACCCGAGGTCATCGCCCGCGCCAATGCAACGCCCTATGGCCTGTCTGCCGGGGTCTTTACCCGCGACATCTCCCGCGCGCACCAGGTCATCGCGGCGCTGGAGGCGGGCACCTGCTGGATCAACACCTATAACCTCACCCCGGTCGAGGCGCCGTTCGGCGGGTCGAAACTGTCGGGTGTGGGGCGCGAAAACGGGCGCGCGGCCATCGAACATTACAGCCAGATCAAGTCGGTCTACATCGGCATGGGCCCCGTGGAGGCGCCGTTCTGACATGAAGGCCCCATCCAGCCGCAGATCGTCCGCAGGGTCGGTGGGCCGGTGCGCCCCCGGCCTGCCGCCAGCACAAGGTCCACACGCATGACCTCCGACTATGTAATCGTCGGCGCTGGGTCGGCCGGATGCGCCATGGCGTATCGCCTTGCCGAAGGCGGCGCCACCGTGACGCTGATCGAACATGGCGGCACCGATGCCGGGCCGTTCATCCAGATGCCTGCCGCGCTCAGCTATCCGATGAACATGGGGCTTTACGATTGGGGCCTGCGGACCGAACCCGAACCGCATCTGGGCGGGCGCACCCTTGTCACCCCGCGCGGCAAGGTGATTGGCGGGTCGTCCAGCATCAACGGCATGGTCTATGTGCGCGGCCACGCCCGCGACTTTGACACATGGGCCGACATGGGCGCCGACGGCTGGGCCTATGCCGATGTGCTGCCCTATTTCCGGCGGATGGAACATTGGCACGGCGATGCCGGCGACCCGGCCTATCGCGGCGACGCGGGGCCACTGCACATCACGCGCGGCCCGCGCACCAACCCGTTGTTCGATGCCTTCATCAAGGCCGGACAACAGGCCGGCTACCCGGTGACCGACGATTACAACGGCCACCAGCAGGAAGGCTTTGGCGCGATGGAGGCGACCATCTGGCAAGGCACCCGCTGGTCCGCCGCCAATGCCTACCTGCGCCCGGCACTGAAGACCGGGCGGGTGCGGCTGGTGCGCGGGCTGGCACGGCGCGTCACGTTTGAAGGCACCCGCGCCACCGGCGTGGAAATCAGCCGCGGTGGCGCCGTGGAAACCGTGCCTGCCGGGCGCGAGGTGGTGTTGGCCGCCTCGTCGCTCAATTCGCCCAAGCTGCTCATGCTCTCCGGGATCGGGCCCGCTGCGCATCTGTCCGGTCACGGCATCCCGGTGCTGGCCGACCGGCCCGGTGTGGGCGCCAACCTGCAGGATCATCTGGAAATCTACATGCAGTTCGCCGCGCGCCAGCCGGTGACGCTCTACAAATACTGGAACCTCTGGGGCAAGGCCCTGATCGGGGCGCAGTGGCTGTTCACCCGCAAGGGGCTGGGCGCGTCGAACCAGTTTGAATCCTGCGCCTTCATCCGGTCGCGCGCCGGGGTCGATTACCCCGACATCCAGTATCATTTCCTGCCCATCGCCGTGCGCTATGATGGCAAGGCCGCCGCCGAAGGCCACGGCTTTCAGGTCCATGTCGGGCCGATGCGATCGAAATCGCGCGGCGCGGTCACGTTGCGGTCACCCCGTCCCGAAGACGCACCGCGCATCCTGTTCAACTACATGTCGCACCCCGACGATTGGGAGGAGTTCCGCCGCTGCATCCACCTCACGCGCGAGATCATGGCCCAACCCGCCATGGCCGCGCATGTCCGGCACGAAATCCAACCCGGCGCCGGGGTGCAGACCGATGACGACATCGACGCCTTCCTGCGTGAACACGTCGAAAGCGCCTATCACCCCTGCGGCACCTGCCGGATGGGCCGCGCCAGCGATCCCTTGGCGGTGGTGGACCCCGAGGCCCGCGTCATCGGGGTGCAGGGCCTGCGGGTGGCCGACAGTTCGGTGTTTCCGCAGGTGACCAACGGCAACCTCAACGCGCCGTCGATCATGGTGGGCGAAAAGACCGCCGATCACCTGCTGGGCCGCGCGCCGCTGCCGGCAATGAACCTTGCGCCGTGGATGCACCCGCACTGGCAAAGCGCGCAACGCTAGCGCGGAACTTCGTTAACGAAGATTAACCGTTCGTTAATTTTCACCTTGTGTTCTGGTGCCTTCCTGCCAGAATTCGGGAATGTATCGCCTTCGTTCCCTTCTGCTGGTCTTGGCGCTCGCGCCCGCCGCCGCGCTTGGCACGGCCCTGCCGCCGGGGCCGCTGTCGGTGCGCGTGGTCGATGGTGATTCGCTGCGCATTGGCGAGGCGCGGGTGCGGCTGCACGGCATCGACGCCCCCGAACTGAACCAGACCTGCACCACGCCGCAAGGCGCGCTTTGGCCCTGCGGCCAGTGGTCGCGCGCGCAGCTTGAAGCCTTTGTGCAAGGTCAAAGGCTGGACTGCGATGATCTGGGCGCTGATCGGCATGGCCGCCGCCTTGCCCGCTGCCGTCTGGATGGCCGCGATATCGCCGCCCTCATGGTGACGGTCGGCGCGGCCTTTGCCTATCGGCGGTATTCGGATGAATATGTGCCGCACGAAACCTACGCCCGCGCCGCAGGCCGGGGCATCTGGGCGGCAGGCCCGCAAACCTCGCCCGAGGCGCACCGGCGTGCGGCGGCGGCTCCCTCCGACGCCGCCCCGGCAACCGGGTGCACCATCAAGGGCAACGTCGGGGCATCGGGGCGCATCTATCACCAACCCGGCCAGCGCGACTATGCCGCGACCCGGATCACCGTGTCCAAGGGCGAGGCGTGGTTCTGTTCGCCCACCGAAGCCGAGGCCGCTGGCTTCCGCCCCGCCGCGCGCTGACCGCCGGGCCAGAGCATCCGCGCCAGCGTCTGGCCTTCATAGCCCTTCAGCGATGGCCGCGCCGGCGGGCCCCAGCGGTCACACTCAGCCGCCAGTTCGGGGAACACCGCCAATATCTCGGCCCGCGCGGCGGCATCGAGCGCCGCCCACCCCTGCTGGCCGGGATGAAAGCTTTCCGATGGCACGCCTTCGGCCCAGACAATTTCATGCCGGTCGAACAGCATGTGGTAATACTCCACCACGCCGCCGGGGTCGTGCAGAACCTCGTGCCCGTTCACCAGCGCCTTGGCAGGCACCAACACCTCATCCTCGCCAAACAGCAGACTGGCTTGCCATCCGCCCAGCAGCATCCGGTGCTGCGGCGACACCCGCAGATCGCGCGCGTTGCCCAGCGCCCCCGCCCGGAACAGCACCGGCGCCAGATCGCCCTGCGCCATCCGCCGCGACGACCCGATCCAGCGGATCGGCTGCGCCCTGTGATCCAGCGTTTCGACCAGATCGCCGGGCGCCAGACGCTCGATCGCGACATCACCGCGCGGCGTGCGGATCAGCGTGCCGCGCGTGAAGCAGATGATGGACGCGGTCAGGCTTTCGAAGTCCTCGAACTGCACGGCGCCGATCTGGCCGCTCAGGGCGGTGGTGCCGGTAAAGGAAAAGCTGCCGGTCTTGTAGCTCGACAAGATGTCCGACAGCTTCACCGGCAGCGATGGCCCGAAACTGATCGCCGCGGCGCCATTGCCCGGCGTAAAGGTGCCCGCCGCGCTGTCGCTCATCGTGATCGACTGGCGCTGCACCGCCGTGCCGTTGATCACCAGCCGGTCGATGCCGCCGTTGCCATCCAGCCGGATCGCCTGCGCGCCGTTTGCAACGGTGACGGTGTCGTTGCCCGACCCCAGCTCCAGCCGTTCCACCTGCGTAAACCCGGTCGCCAGCCCTGCGCCGGTGATCGTGCCCGCCTCGAACCCCGACACCGAAACGGTCAGGTTTCCGGTCACCCCCGTGGCGTCGACCACGTCAATATCGCCGCTGTCCTCGCCGCCGATGATGGTGTCGGTGCCGTGGTTCGCCAGCAGGATGAACCTGTCCGACCCGGCGCCGCCCTCCATCACGTCGTTGCCCACACCGCCTGTCAGCGTGTCATCGTCCGCGCCGCCGAACAGGGAATCGTTGCCGTCACCGCCGAACAGATCGTCGTTACCCGCATCGCCATGCAGCGTGTCGTTGCCCCCGGCCCCCGACAACGTGTCATGCCCGGCGCCGCCAAAGATCAGTTCGATCCCGGCTGCCCCGGTGATGGAATCATTCCCGGCGTCGCCGTGGATGGTATCGGCGACCGCCGTCGAGGTGTGTTCGGAAAAGATGACATCATCGCCGTCGCCGCCATAGGCAAGGTCGGCATTGGCATCGACGCCCAGCCGGATCGTATCGTTTCCCAACCCGCCATAAATGACGTCGGCCCCGGTGCCGCCCCAGATCGAATCGTTGCCGCCTTCGCCATGGATCAGATCGTCGCCGGTTCCACCGTCCAGACTGTCGGCGCCCGCATAGACCCCGGTGCCGATATAGGTGGAATTGTCGGTCAGGCTTTGCCAGGTGCCACCGGGCGGCTGCACATCGGCCGACAGGACCTGCGCGCCTTCGTTTTCCCAGAACCGGATCTCGATGGTATAGGTCTGGCCCGCCGCCAGCGTCACGCTGGCTTGCCGCGTGGTGGCGGCTTGGTGGAAATCGTTGTTCAGATACGTCAGCCCGGTCTGCCCGGTGGATTGGCCCGACCACACCAGCGGGCTGCCCGATGCATCCAGCAACCGCATCGTCGACCCGTCGTCCGACGTCAGCCGAAAGGTATAGGTGCCCGCCGTGGTGGCGGTGAAGGTGCTGGTATAGATGATGCCAAAGTCGTTGGGGTCTGCGGTGGTGCCACGCGCGCCGTTCACATGGCTGGTCACATCGAACCCGGTTGACAGGCCCGACCCGCGCAACGTGCCGCTTTCGATGGTAAAGGCCTGATCGTTGGCAGCGGTGAAGTTGCGGTCAAAGACGCGGTAACCCCAGGTCGCCACCCGGTCGGCATCGCCATAGAGCGTATCATTGCCGCCGCCGCCGAACACGGTGTCGGCCCCTTGCCCGGCCCAGACGGCATCATTGCCATTCGCGGCCGAGATGCTGTCGTTGCCCATGAAGCCGACCATGCTGTCGGCCGAGGCCGTTCCGGTCAGCGTATTGGCAACTTCGGTGCCGGGGACGTTCGCCATCGGGAACTCACAATCCTAAACTGTGAGTCAAAAGCTAATTGTCGCCCGGATCGAAACAGTGGCACAATTGTGGCATAATCAGGGCGGGCGACGCCCCGATCCGGCCACATATCCACTGTGCGAAATCAGGCCGCCATAAGCGCCCGCGCCAGAATGCGGCCCTCGTAATCCTTCAGCGACAGGCGCGCGGCCTCGCCATAAAGTTCGGGCCCCTCTGCCAGTTCGGGAAACAGCTCCAGAATTTCGGCCCGCGTCGCGGCGTCCAGCGCCTTCCAGCCCTGTTCGCCGGGGTGAAAGCTTTCGCAGGGCGCGCTTTCGGCAAACACGATCTCGTGGCGGTCGAACAGGATGTGGAAATATTCAACCTCGCCCCCTTCCTCGACCCGGATGGTGCGATCATTCACCAACGCCTTGGCGGCGACCAGAACCTCGCCTTCACCGAACATCAGGCTGGCCTGCCAACCCCGCAGCAACAGCCGGTGTTGCGGCGACACCAGCAGGTCGCGGTCGTTGCCCAGTGCCCCGGCGGCAATCCGCACCGGCGCCAACCGCCCCACCGCCGCGCGCCGCGATGCCCCGATCCAGCGGATCGGCTGATACCCGTTGTCCAGCGTCAGCACCCGGTCGCCCGCGGCCAGATCCTCGATGGCGATTTCGCCTGCGGCGGTCTTGATCCGGGTGCCGCGCACGAAGCAGATGATGTCAAAGTTCAGCGCTTCGAAGTTGTCAAAGCTGACCGACCCAACCGTGCCCGACAAGGATCCGCCGGTCACCTCGATGCTGCCCGCCTTGTAGGTCGCCAGAACCTGCGAAAGCGTCATCGCAGCAGCCGGGCCGAAACTGACCGGCGCCATCCCGTTCGACGGGGTGAAGACCCCGGACGCCCCGTCGTCAATCGTGACCGCGTTGCGCCCGACGGACCCGCCGGTCAAAACCAGCGTATCGCTGCCTGCGCCGCCCGACACGCTCAACGCGCCAGCGGTCGTGCTGGCCGTCACCGTGTCGTTGCCCGCCCCCAGTTCCAGCCGTTCGATTTCCGCAAAGCTGACCGACCCGCTGCCATAGCTCAGCGATCCGGACTCTGCCCCGGAATACGTCACCGTGATGGCCGAGGTGACGCCGCTCAGGTCCAGCACGTCCCGGTCAGCGCCGCCCGCATCCTCGCCGCCGATCACGGTGTCGCGGCCTCCGCCGTCGGCCACCGTCAGCGTATCGTCGCCCTGCCCGCCATCCAGCGTGTCGGCCCCCGCACCACCGGCCAGACGGTCGTTGCCCGCCCCGCCATACAGCAGGTCGTCGCCATCGCCGCCATCCACCGTGTCGTGACCGGCACCTGCCAGCACGGTGTCATTGCCCGCCCCGGCCTCGATCCGGTCATCATCGGGGCCTGCGGCGCCATCAGCGGCATCGACCATGTCGCCATCCGGGTCGCCGGTATAGCCGGTGTCGATCAGATCATCGCCCGCCGTGCCGCTGACCACGTAATCCGGGGCGATGATCCCCATCGCGGCAAGATAGGCCGGGTTCGCCGCCACCGCCGGGTCCACCCCGATCAATGTCAGCGATTCACCGTTCGGAAAGCTCAGCACGGCGTTGCCGGCGCCATCATCCGATACGGTCACATCGCCGGTGTTGACCCGCGCGCCATTCGCATCGGTCAGGCCCGACACGTCCAGCCGGTCGCGGCCCGTGAATGTACCGTCGCCGTTGACCAGCGGTGCCTCGAACCCCGACACGGTATCATTGCCATCGCCATCCGACAGCACCACCACATCGGCCGCCCCATCGTTGGCGCCCGCGTCGATCCGGTCATTCCCCGCCCCGCCTTGCAGCGTGTCCGCACCGGCGCCGCCAAAGATCCGGTCGTCGCCACCATCGCCGCGCAGCAGGTCGTTGCCATCTTCGCCGACCAGCGTGTCGTTGCCATCGCCGCCGTCCAGCGTATCGACCCCCGATCCGCCAAAGATGGCATCGCCGGTGGCATGGCCCCCACCCCAATCGTCGCCCGCATGCGCGATGATCAGCGTCGGCGTGCCGTCATTGGTGCCTTGCAGCGTGGTGTTGCCCGCGTTGTCACCCGTCACCAGCCGGAACACCTGCCCGTTGAAACTGGCGTATTCAAATCCGGTCAGCGTGTCGGTGCCATCGCGCCCCGGCACCGAATCGATGACGATCAGTTCGCCGTTCGGGCCAAGGCCAAAGGTGTATTCCTCTACCGCACCCCGGAACACCGCAGTGTCGGTTCCCTCACCCCCGGCCAGCGTGTCGTTGCCCGCACCGCCCGCCACGGTGTCATCGCCGCCCCCCGCATCCACCTGCACCCCGGATGTCGTGGCGCCCGCGTCCACCGTGTCGTTCCCCGACCCAAGCCGCACCTCCTCGATCTGCGAAAACAGCGCACTGTCGGTGCCGTTCGCGCTGGTCAGCGTTCCGGCCTCGTTGGCGGTGAACCGCAGGTTCACGGCAGACGTCATCGCGCTTGCGTCGATCACATCGCGGTCGTCGCCGCCTTCGCCCCCTGCGATGGTGTCCGCCCCGGCCCCGTCGCCCAGCACAAAGGTGTCGCGGCCATCGCCGCCCGACAAGCTGTCGGCTCCGGCCCCCCCGACCAGCGTGTCGTCACCGGCATCGCCCGACAGCGTGTCGTTGCCGCCATCGCCCTGCAGCAGATCGTTGCCGGCGCCGCCATACACCAAATCATCATCGGCGCCGCCGAACACCGTGTCGTTGCCCAGCCCGGCCGCCACCGTGTCGTTGCCCGCCCCGGCGCGGATCAGGTCGGCATCGGTGCCCGTCGCGTTGTCGCCGCCATCAACCACGTCGCCTTGCAGGTCGCTGACATAGGTGGCGTCCATCAGATCGGCGCCCGCCGTGCCATCGACCGCATAATCCGGCGCCGGAATCCCGATGGCCACCAGCTGCGCCTGCGACGACACCGCCGAGGCCGGAACCCCCTGCAACGTGATCGAGGTGCCGTCCGGAAAGGTCAGAACGGCATGGCCGCTGGGGTCGCTGGTCACCGTGACATCGCCGGTGTTGACCCGCGCGCCGCGCGCATCAACCATCCCGGACACGTCCAGCTTGTCGATGCCGGTAAAGGTGCCGTCGCCGTTGGCGATGGGCGCGTCAAAGTTGGCAACCCAGTTGTTGCCATAGCCGTTGCCCAGCACCAACGTGTCGGCATCGCCGTCGCCCTGCAAACCGGCGGTGCCAAGATCGACAAAGTCGTTGCCCCGCCCGGCGTCGATCAGATCGGCACCGATGCCGCCGATGAAGGTATCGTTCCCCGCACCGCCCAGCATCGTGTCGTTGCCGCTGCCCGCATGCACCCGCACACCCGTGGTGGCCGCCCGCCCGTCCACAAGGTCGTTCCCGGAGCCCAGACCGAACCGCTCCACCTCGGTGAACTGCATCGTGCTGGTGCCATCGATCAACTGGCCGGATTCGTTGCCCGTGAACACCAGGTGAGTCGCGGCGGTGACCAGCCTTGCATCGACCCAGTCTTCGTAAACCTCGTCACCTTCGCCGCCGACAATGGTGTCGTTGCCGAAAGCGTCAGCCAGCACAAAGGTGTCGTCGCCCCTGCCGCCCGACATGCTGTCGGCCCCGGTGCCGCCGGTCAGGGTATCGTTGCCATCGTCCCCCGACAGCACATCGTTGCCAGCGCCGCCGACAAGCTGGTCATCGCCCGTGCCCCCTATCAGGGTGTCGTTGCCCGACCCGCCGGTGACGCTGTCCGCCCCGGCGCCCGCGCTGACGAAAATGCCGGTTGTCGCCGCCGAGGCATCGACCCGGTCGGCATAGCTTGTCAGGCTGAAGTCCTCGACGCCCTGAAAGCTGCCTTGTGCGTTGGCAAAGCCCGCAGGCGTGGCGCCAAAGGCATAGGTGCCGCTGTCCGCCCCGGTGAAGGTGACATTCAGCCCCGCCGAGGTCAGGAAATTCCCGAACGAAATCCGGTCGATTCCGTCGCCGCCATAAATCACGTCGCCTTCGTGGTCATCGGTGATCCAGAAGTCGTCGTTGCCGGCGCCGCCGTAAAGCGTGTCAAAGCCCGTCTGTCCGCTCAGCGTATCGTTGCCATCGCCGCCATAGACAAAATCGTTGCCAGCGCCGCCAATGATCCGGTCATGTCCGGCCTCGCCATAGACGGTATCGTCGCCGGGGTTGTTGGCCGACCAGTCACCGAACACATCGTCGCCGTCGCCCAGATAGACAAGGTCATTGCCCAGCCCGGCGTTGACCGTATCATTTCCGGCCCCGGCATAGATCACGTCGTCGTTGTTGCCTGCCAGATTGTCGGTGTTGTCCACCCGGTCGCCCTGCGGGTCGCCGGTATAGCTCCCGTCGATCACATCGTTCCCGGCGGTGCCCTCGACCGTAAGGCTTTTGATGTTCAGATCATAGCGGTTGGCCGTCATGGCATAGACGTTGGTGCCGTTGGCCGGGGCGGCGGTGCCCAGCGTGATCGACTGGATCGGCTTGGCCTCCAGCGCGGCGGAATAGGCGTTCGCGGTGACGGGGGGCAGCAGATACAGGTTGCCCGCCGTATCCTGCATGATCAGCGCGCTGATATTGGTCGCGACGGTGCCGTCGGTATAGCGGATGGTCGATCCGTTATACATCATCGCGGCGTCGAAAATACGGACCGGCCCACCGTCAATGGTGAACCCTTCGTTGTAAAGGTTGTTGTCCGCATCATAGGCGGCCGCATCACCTCCGGTGGAGAAGGTGGCCGAGCCGGTGGCCGGGGCCAGCACCTTGACCTGCAAGGCAAGCGGGTTCGATGCGCTGCCGAACACCAGTGTGTTCAACGCATTGTGGTTTTCCGATGTGAGGTTGCCCTCGATCGTGTCGATCTGCGCGGCCGTGCCAAGGTAGAAAAGATCAAACGTCGTCGGCATGATCAGCCCCCGTTCCGGACACGCACATCAGAAGCGGTCAGGCGCGGAACGACGGAAACCGGCGCCACGTCCCCCGAACGGGGGCAGGCGGACAGCAGCGGAACGATGGCCATGGTGGCGAACTCTTCTCGTCTGGAACGGTGCCCCGGCGCGCCGGGGTATCGGCCGGCATCATGCGGCAAAAGTGTTAATCCGGGCTGACCCTGCCCGCGCTCGCCGCCCCATCCATCTGTTTTCCGCGCTGCACCCGACGCCACGACGGCGATACTTTTGACATGATTTTTCACCCACACCTGAACGGGGCCGGACAGGCCAGCCCTGAGTGTTGAGGTGCCAGTCAAATACGGCGAAACTTTGATACGTTTTAGCCAATACCGCGTCGGTGGTGCCGCTTTCGCCTGCAGGCGCGCGCATCGGGGGCGAAAAACTGCGACGGCAAAAAGGCGGCGGCTGACTTATGGACAATTCCCGCCGTGCTGCGTAGCACTGGGGAATGATCAAACCTGTCCCTCCCGCGCGGTTCCTTGACCGCCGTTCGCCGCCGCATCTGGGCACGCTGATCCTGTTCACGGCGACGGCGGCCATGGCGATGAACATCTTTCTGCCGTCGCTGCCTGCAATGGCCGTCTGGTTCAATACCTCCTATGCGACGGTCCAGCTTTCGGTGTCGCTGTATCTGGCGCTGAGCGGGGCGTTGAACCTGATCATCGGGCCGCTGGCGGACCGCTATGGCCGCCGTCCGGTGGCGCTGTGGTCCTGCGGCGGGTTTCTGGTGGCCACGGTGGGCGTGCTGCTGGCACCGACGGTCGAGGTGTTCCTGGTGTTCCGCATGGCGCAGGCGGTGATCGCCACCGGGATGGTGCTGAGCCGGGCCGCGGTGCGCGACATGGTGCCCGAGGCGCAGGCGGCGTCGATGATCGGCTATCTGACGATGGGGATGTCGCTGGTGCCCATGTTCGGCCCCGCCCTGGGCGGCTGGCTGGACGAGACCTATGGCTGGCAGGCGAATTTTATCGTGCTGCTGGTGCTGGGCATCGCGGTGACGGGGCTGATCTGGGCGGACATGGGCGAAACCGCCGTGCGCCACCATGCCTCGATGGCAGCGCAGATGCGGGCCTATCCGGCGCTGCTGACTTCGCCCCGGTTCTGGGGCTACTCGGTGGCGGCGGCGGCCAGTTCGGGGGCGTTCTTTTCCTTTCTCGGCGGCGCCCCGGCGGTAGGCACGCGGGTGCATGGGCTGACACCTTCGGAACTGGGGCTTTACTTCTCGCTGGCCGGGATCGGGTACCTGGTGGGCAATTTCGCCTCGGCCCGGTTGGCGGTGCGGCGCGGGGTGGTGCGGATGGTGCGCGACGGGTCGCTGGTCATCATTTCCGGGCTGTCGCTGATGGTGGTGCTGACCCTTGCGGGGGTGACGCATCCGCTGGTGTTCTTTGGTCTGATGGGGGTGGTAGGCATCGGCAACGGTCTGACGCTGCCCTCGGCCAATGCGGGCATGATGTCGGTGCGGCCGGAACTGGCGGGGTCGGCGTCGGGGCTGGGCGGCGCGCTGATGATCGGCGGAGGCGCGGCACTTTCGGTGCTGGCGGCGGCGACGATGGGGGCGGGCGACAGCCCGGTGCCGCTGATGCTGCTGATGCTGTCATGCGGGGTGGTGGGGTTTGTGGCCATCCTGCTGGTGCAGGCCCGCAACCGGCGGCTGGGGCTGTAAGCGCGGCGCCTGCCCGAGCGGGCGGGCGGGCGGGGGGCGACCGCAGCCACTGTCCCTTGGAGGGACAGTTGACCGATCGAAAGAATTCAAGGGCTTGGCCGGTCGAATTCACAAAGTCTTAACGCTTTCGCCCCGGTCAGCGGTCGCGCGGTTTCCATGCCCCCTTGCCCACCGCCTCGACAAAATCGGCAATGCGGGGCAGGCAGTGGCGGCGCAGGTCGTAGCCGTTGACGATGGTGGCACGGGCGGCGGTGCGCAGGCCGCGAAAGCGGTCCGGGTCGGCCAGCCCTTCGATCAGCGCCTTGGACCAGCCCGGCACATCGAAGAAATCCACCAGCCGCCCGTTCACGCCATCCTCGATCAGTTCCTGCACCGGCGCGGTGCGTGACCCGACGATATGGGCGCCCGCGCTCATCGCTTCGAGCATCGACCACGAGAGCACGAAGGGATAGGTCAGATAGGCATGCACCCGGCTGATCTGCATCAGGCTGGTGAAGACCGGATAGGGCACCTTGCCCATGAAATGGATGCGCGACAGGTCCACCCGGCCCTGCACCTCGGAGAGGAAAATATCCTTCCACGTGCCGCCCTGCCGGGGCGCGGCCCCGTAGGACACGGCATCGCCGCCCACGATCACCACCTGCGCCTGCGGGCGCGCGGCCATCACCTCGGGCAACGCGCGCATGAAGATGTGATAGCCGCGATAGGGTTCGAGATTGCGGTTGATGAAGGTCAGAACCTCGTCCCCGACCGAAATCACCCGGCCATCGGGCAAGGTCGCCGTGGCCCCCGGATCGGGCGCCATGGTGACGGTATCGACGCCATCGAAAATGACCTCGATCATCGGGCGCAGGCGTTCGGGAAAGGTGCTGGCCTGCCAGCGCGTCGGCGCGAGCGCGGCATCGGCATTCAGCATCGACAGCCCCAGATGGCCGGAGCGGGCATTGGTGATCAGCGCCTGATCGAAGGACGGCTGGCTGAATTCGGGGTCGAACCCGACATCGGCACCCTGCGCCTTGTAGAAGAACTCGGCGTAGATGATCAGTTTCGCCTCGGGCCAGATTTCCTTGAGAAACAGCGTTTCGCCCCAGCCGGAGTGGCCGAAGATCACATCGGGGATGTAATTGTGCTTGGTCCGCAGGGTGGCGGCGGCGCGGGCCACGGTCACGCCGCGGTCAGACATTTCGGTATAGGTGCGGCCAAGGCGGCAGGCCGCGGCGTCGGGCTTGTCGATCTTGTGGCGATACCGCACGGTGCGGATGGACGACTGGCGCTGGTTCGCGTCGTCCGTCAGGGCCAGAACGTCATGGCCGCGCCGCACCATCTCGGGCGCGAGATGCAGGAACTGGCCGGGAAAATTCTGGTGGATGAAAAGGATCTTCACGCTGCAAACCTCCGCCGTGCCGGCGAAACGTTAGGCGGAACCGCCGCGAAGATCAAACGCCGCCGCCATCAGCGTGCGGGTATAGTCGCTTTGCGGCGCGCCGAACACATCGGCGGCGCGGCCCTGTTCCACCACGTCGCCCGCGCGCATGACGATGACCTGATGCGACATGGCGCGCACCACCCGCAAATCGTGCGAGATGAACAGATAGGCCAGCCCGTAGCGCCGTTGCAGGCTGCGCAGCAGATCGACGATCTGCACCTGCACCGTCATGTCGAGCGCGCTGGTGGGTTCATCCAGCACCACGACCTTGGGCCGCAGGATCATGGCGCGGGCGATGGCGATGCGCTGGCGCTGGCCGCCGGAAAATTCGTGCGGATACCGCACCGACATCGCCGGATCGAGCCCGACCTCGGCCATGATGTCGGCCACCATCGTAGCGGCATCGCCGCCGCCGGTGCCGTGGACGCCCAAGCCTTCGGCGATGATCTGGCCGACGGTCATGCGGGGGCTGAGGCTGCCGAACGGGTCCTGGAACACGATCTGCATGTCCTTGCGCACGTCGCGCAAGGCGGCGCCCTGCACGCCGGTCAGGTCGCGGCCCAGCACCGTCACCGGCCCTTCGGAGCGGATCAGCCGCAGGATGGCCAGCGCGAGCGTGGTCTTGCCGGACCCGGATTCGCCGACCACGCCCAGCGTTTCGCCTGCCCGCAGCCGGATGCTGGCGCCGTTCACCGCCTTCACATGGCCGACGGTGCGGCGCAGGAAGCCGCGCGTGATGGGGAACCAGACCTTGAGCGCGTCGGTGCGCAGCACCTCGGGCGCGGTGTCGGGCACCGGGTCGGGCATGCCCTTGGGTTCGGCGGCCAGCAGCTTTTGCG
>JAUXPG010000401.1 GCA_030683915.1 Gemmobacter sp. | reverse complement strand
GCAAAGCAATTGCCTGTGGGATGTGGTCGATGTGATGCGGCAGGCGGGGTTCTGGCCCTTGCCACCGTCGCTTGGCACCGAAGGCATGTGGCCGGGGCCGATCACCGGCGACGGGCTGGTGTTGCGCGAAACCGACGCGGCGGAATCGGCGGCCAGCATCGCGCAGACGCTGGCGATGCACGAAACGCTGGGCGCTTATGACGACCTCAAGGGCGAGGGGCGCGAAGGCCTGCTGAACATGCCGCAAAAACAGCACTGGCACCCCCGGATGATGTGGTATGGCCCCTCCGGCATCGGGATGACGCGCGGGCTGCAGGGCTTTGTCGATTATCACCAGTTGCCCTTCCGCACCGCCTTTCCCAAACGCAAGGGCGGCGGCCAGTGGGACGAGATTGCCGATCTCAAGGCCAAGATGGGCGGCGGGCATTACATCCGCATTGGCGACGGGTCCTATTCCGTCACCGGCGGCTGGCCTTCGGTGTTCGCGCTGCACAAGGGTGGCGGCTTTCTGGGCACCGGGCCGACCGACAAACCCGTGACCATGCGGGTGATGGATTTCTACCTGCACCACGAAGGTCTGATCCGCGAAAATTGGGTGCCGCTGGATGTGCTCGACCTGCTCTTGCAGATGGGCGTCGACGTGATGGCGCGCATGCAAAGCCATTTCCGCCGCGGGGGGTAAGCCCCGCCGCACCTCCCGGCGCGGCGGGGGCTGTCGTTACAGCACCGCCGAAGGCCGGTCGGCCATCTGCGCCAGCTTGACCTGCATCGACAGCGAAAGCTCGTCATAGACGCGCCACTCATCAACGATCTTGCCGTTCTTGTAATGGAAATGGGTCATCCCCATGATCTGCACGCGTTTGCCGGTGGGGGCGCCCAGTTCCTGCAACAGGCCATAGCCGGTGTGGTGCCCCTCCATGATCCAGCGCACGGCAACCTTGGTGCCGCCCTCCTCACACGGGACCGAACAGATGTGCTGCGGCATGAAGGCGGCGTCAGGCACCGATCCGACAAGGCCAAGCGTCTGGTGAATCACCGAAGCCTGACCGTAAAGTTCTGCCATCAGCGGGCCGTGGTATTGCACCGTCGGGGCATAGACATCCTTGATCTTGCCGAACATGCGCTTGTTGAACACCTCGTGCATCCATTCCAGCGTATGGCGTTCCAGATCGGTGTGCGCGATTTCGGTGTCAGCCTTGGCTTCGGGCGGGTATTGCCCGATCAGACGGCGGTTCTCACCGATGTCGATCGCCAGTAACCCCTTGGCGAAATAGCTTTCCGCCAGTTTGGCGGCATAGGCCTGCGTATCCAGCCCAAGCTGTTTCAACACCGCCAAGGGGTCCGCGACCACCCATTCGCGGTAAATGCGGTTTTCATAGATCATGCAGTCCGCGACCGTGCGCGAGGTAAAGGTACGCCCCGTCGGCGGCCCATACATGCCCGGCTGGCTGTGCCGCCCGGTGCCCGTGACCAGATGCGAGGTATAGAACCCCTCCTGATCGTTGCCGTTCCAGATGACATGCGTGGCCATTCCGCGCCGTTCCGGCAAGGTGACAAGCCGCTGGATGGTGTCACGGACAACCTCCTCGCGGGTGTAAAGCGCGCCCATCGTGCCATACAGCACGCAGTTGTGGGTGTAGTGGGTATAGATCAGCCCGATGTCGCGCTCGTCCCAGATGCGGTGGGTGCAGCGCACGATGTAATCGACGATGTCGGTATAGATGTCGTCAAACCCCTTCATCGGTTGCGCGCGCGCGCGGTCGGTGGGGGCAAGATCAACATAATCATGCCGTTCCACCTGCATCACGGACCCGCCGGGCGCGCGGGTGGGTTGCGGGGAGGCGGGCAGCGGCTCGGGGCTTTTCATCGTGGGGTCCTGTGCTGGGGCAACGTCGGGCAAGGAATTGCACTGCCAAGGTTGCATGTTTTGAAAACGTATGCAACATTCCTCGGCAGCGCTGCACGGCTTTGCCTCGGGGGAAAACGCACGCAGAGGATCGGCTTCGTCGGGTTGGAGCGCATGGGCCTGCCAATCTCCGAAAACCTGCTGCGCGCAGGGTTCTCGGTCACAGGATTCGACATTGATCCGGCGCGCGGGCGCCGTATTCGCCGCAAGCGCGCGGGTATTTCGACAAGCTGGCCGCAGGCATGCTCGACCCGGCGACGGCGCGGATTTATGACAACCCGCACAGCCGCGCGATGGCGCAGGACCTGACGGACGATGCCACACGGCTCGGGCTGACCCCGACGCAGGCGATGCTGCGGCGGATGCGCGCTGTCAGGTTCCCTCTGTTCCCGGTCATCGACTGCCGCACCGCCGCGCAACTGCACGCGACGCCGCGGAAAGCTGACGGTCAGTGCATCCGGTCGCGCGCCACGCGGCCATCCTTCATCACCAGCCGGACGGTGCGGGCGGAGTGTTCGAACACCGAAAGGTCGGTCATCGGGTCGCCTTCGACCACGATCATGTCGGCCAGCGCGCCGGGCGCGATCACGCCCAACCTGCCTTGCATCTGGACGATTTCGGCGTTGATCGAGGTCGCCGACCGCAGCACATCCACCGGGCGCTGCACCTGACCGCGCAGCATCAACTCGCGGCCCTGCGTCTGCAGGAACTGGTCGCCATGCAGGTCGCAGCCAAGGCCCAGCTTGACCCCGGCGCGCGCCAGGGTTTCCACCGATTCAAGCGTGCGGCGGTTGACGGCCATGATCTTTTCCGCCGCCGACAACGGCAGGCCTAGCGCACCGGCATTGGCCCCGATCAATTCGCCCGCCGACAGGGTGGGCACCACGAACGCGCCCGCAGCCGCAATCTTGGCCGCCGTGGCGGCGCCGATCAGGCTGCCATGCTCGATGGTCCGAATGCCCAGATCGACGCAGCGCGCGGCCCCCTCGTCAGTATGGCAATGCGCCATGACATAGCGCTTGCGGCGCGCGGCCTCTTCCACCGCAACACGGATTTCCTCGTCGGTGAAATGCGGCATGTCCAGGGGCGCAAGGTCGGTTGACACACCGCCTGACAGGAAAATCTTGATCTGCGTGGCGCCGTGGCGCAGTTCCTCGCGCACCGCTTTGCGCATCTCATCCGGGCCATCGACCGCACGGGCAATGACGCCTGCATAGGCACCGCAACCGCACAGGTCATGCTCACCGCGCTTGCGCATGTCGCCGTGGCCGCCGGTCTGGGTCAGCGCCTTGCCGGGGTAGAAGAACCGCGGCCCGTCGATCAGCCCCGCCGCCAGCGCCTGCGCCAGCCCGACATCCCCGCCGCCCGCGTCGCGCACGGTCGTATAGCCCCGGTCCAGTGCGCCGGTCAGCAACCTGTTGGCATGCGAGGCCAACAGCGCCGGGTGCATCCGGTCGGTGCCAAAGAAATCATAACTCGGGGTATTGGCGTGGTAATGCGCGTCGATCAGCCCCGGCATCAGGAACCGCCCGCCGCAATCGATGCGGCGCGCATCGCCTGTCACATCCTCGCCCACCGCGCGGATGACATTGCCTTCCACCACCACAGTCGCGTTTTCGGTGATCTGCTCGGACACGCCGTCGAACATCCGGGCATTGTGCAGGACTGTCAGCATCATGTCGGCATCTCCATCCGCCCCAGCCGGTCCAGCAACGCAGCACCCGTGCGGATACCCTTGTGAAACAGCTCGATTTCCAGATTTTCGTTCGGCGCGTGGTTCGCCTCGTCGGCATTGGCGTAAGGCGTGACAAAGGCGGGCAGACCCAGTGTTTTCGTCCACACATAATCCGGCAGGCTGCCGCCGACCGAAGGGTAAAGATAGGGCTCCTCGTCCCGCGCGGCGCGGATGGCGTCGATGATCGGCGCGGCAAACGGCGTATCCAGCGGGGTGCGCGAGGGCAACATGCCGCCGTGTGACACCACGTCCACCTCGGGCGCGTGGGCGGCGACATGGGCCCGCACACAGGCCAGCGCCTGATCCGGCGTCATGCCTTCGACCAACCGGATATCGCATTTCGCAATCGCGGCACAGGGCAGCACGGTCTTGTTGCCCGGCCCACCATAGCCGCCGTGCAACCCGTTCACCGTCAGCGTCGGGTGAAACATCAGCCGGTCGTGGAACGGGCGGTCGGCGGGCGCATCCAGCCGTGACAGGCCCATGTCGCGCAGATACCCCGGAATATCCACCGGCAGCGCCCCCGCCGCCGCGCGTTCCGCATTCGAGGGCGGCACGATGGGGTCGTGCAACCCTTCGATCGTGATCCGCCCGTCCGGGGTTTTCATCGACGCCAGCAGATGCACCAAGGTCCAGATCGCATTCGGCATGGTGCCGCCGTGGTTGCCCGAATGGGCGTCCGTCCGCCCCGTCCGCACCACAAGATCAAAGCTGCACACGCCGCGCACACCGAATGTCACGATGGACCGGCCCGAGGGGTGCAGCGGCCCGTCCGCAGTCACCACCAGATCGGCGGCCAGCAGATCGCGGTGATCGGCCACAAACTGCGCGATGCGGGGCGACCCGATTTCCTCTTCGCCTTCCAGCAGGAAGATCACGTTGCACGGCAGCCGCCCGTGCACGGCTAAATGCGCCTCAATCGCCAGCAGTTGCGCGAAATGCTGGCCCTTGTTGTCGCCGATGCCGCGCGCATAGATGCGGCCGTTGCGGATGGTCGGTTCGAACGGCGGGCTGTCCCACAGATCCAGCGGGTCAGGCGGCTGCACGTCATAATGACCGTACAGCAGCACCGTCGGCTTGCCCGGCGCATCGGTGCGCCGCCCGATGACAAAGGGGTGCCCGGCGGTGGGAACCGTCTCTGCCTGCATCCCCAACCCGTTGAGATGATCCACCAGCATCGCCGCAACCTCGCGGATGCCGACGTTGTGCGCGCTGATCGACGGGTGGCGCACATAGTCCATCACCCGGGTCAGATAGCTGTCACGGTGGGCGTCGATATACGCCAGCACGGGGTCAAGCGCGGTCATTTTGCCCCCCGGTTCAGGATGATGGCGCCCGAAGGATGCACGGTGCCGCCCCAACCGGGCGCAACCAGCGTGGTGGTGTCCAACTGGGTGATGATGGCCGGGCCGGCAAAGCTGGCCCCCGCACCCATCGCCGCGCGGTCATAGACCGGCACCTCGGCCGCGCCGCTGGCAAAGGCCACGCGCACGGTCTGCGCGGGCGCTGGCATCGGCCCGGCGGCAAGCACGGTGGGCGGGCTGGGGTGTCTGGCCCCCGTTGCCTCGACCCGCAGGGTCACAAGCTCGATCGTCGCAGTCAGGTTGAA
>JAUXPG010000295.1 GCA_030683915.1 Gemmobacter sp. | reverse complement strand
AGGCCAGGTCGGTGCCTTCGGCCAGCAGGCGCGCGATTGTGGTTTTGCCCACCCCCGGCGGGCCCCAAAGGATAAGGTACGTCAACCGCCCTTCCGCCAACATCGCACCCAGCGGGCCATCCGGCGCCAGCACGGCAGCTTGGCCGATCACCTCGGACAGTGCCGTAGGCCGCAGCCGGTCGGCCAGCGGGCGCGGGGCAGGGATCGGCGCGGTGGTGTCGAACAAGTCGGTCATGCCGCGCAGGATAGGCCCGCGCGACGCCGGGGGGAAGGGGCCTGCGCCTAGCGCCCCAGCCGGCGGGTGATGCGCGCGGCCTTGCGCGCCATCTTGGCGGTGTCGCGGCCCTTGTTGGCAAGGTGGCGTTCCTGCTCGGTCATCTCGGCGCGGGATTTGCCCTTGCCGGCCACGGTATCAATGCCTTTGGTGACCCCCCAGTTCACCGCGCGGCGCAGGAACATGCGGCTGATCATGTTGATAATCTGGTCAAAGTTCATGGCGCGTCATCCTTGGGGTCAGTCCTGAAACAGGTCCGACTGCGGTGTTACGGTTGGTTCGTCGTCGTCGGGGCCTGCGGGGGCGCCGGGCATGGCGCGGGAATCCAGCAGCCCCGCCGCGCGCAGTTCGCGCAAGCCGGGCAGATCGCGCGCGGATTCAAGGCCGAAATGATCAAGGAACTGCTCGGTCACCACAAAGGTCACCGGGCGACCGGGCGACATGCGGCGCCGGCCCAGCCGAACCCATTCGAGTTCAAGCAACTGGTCGATCGTGCCGCGCGACACGGCAACCCCGCGGATTTCTTCGATTTCCGCGCGGGTCACCGGCTGATGATAGGCGATGATCGCCAAGGTCTCGATCGCGGCGCGCGACAGTTTGCGCACCTCGACCTGTTCGTTGCGCATCAGGTGCCCAAGGTCGGGCGCGGTCCGAAATGCCCAGGCATCCCCCACCTTGACGACGTGCACGCCCCGCCCTTCATAACGCCGCCGCAAAT
Source organism: Gemmobacter sp. (assembly GCA_030683915.1). GTDB lineage: Bacteria > Pseudomonadota > Alphaproteobacteria > Rhodobacterales > Rhodobacteraceae > Wagnerdoeblera. The sequence continues at coordinate 12,524 of JAUXPG010000295.1, read as the reverse complement.
GCGCCAACGCCTCGGCCGCGTCGCAGCCTACAGGCAGGCGGCGCGACAGGTCGGCCACGGTGACTGGTTCGAACGCTGCGAACAAAATCGCCTCGACCATGCGTTCCTGTTCCGCCATCGGCGGCGCGGCGAACAGCGACGGCGCGTTCTGATCGGTCATGCCGGTTTCACCCGCAGCCGCAGGGGGGCAAAGGTATCGGACTGGCTGAGCTGCACGCTGCCCTGTTTGGCCAGTTCCAGCGCCGCGGCGAAATGCGCTGCGGTGGCCGAACGGCGGCGTTGCGGGTCGCCCTTCCAGTCGTCGGGTAGAAAGGCCATCAGCGCCATCCAGTCCCCGGCATAGCCCAGCATGCCGCGCAGCCGGTCCAGCGCCTGTTCCATCGTGAACACGTTTTTACGGTCAAAGGCATAAGGGCGGAATTCGTCGCGGGTGCGGATGCGGGCGTAGGCCTGCATCAGGTCCAGAAGCGTGGCGGTGTGGCGCACGGTGCGCAGGTTCGCCACACCCTCGGGTGCGCCCCGCGCGAAGAAATCGCGGCCCAGCCGGTCGCGCGCCATCAGGGTGGCGGCGGCTTCACGCATCGCCTGCAGGCGTTCCAGTTGCCAGGCAAGATGCGCGGCCAGATCCTCGGCGCTGGGGCCTTCTTCGGTGGGGTCAGGGGGCAGAAGCAAGCGGGATTTGAGATAGGCCAGCCATGCGGCCATCACCAGATAATCCGCCGCCAATTCGATCCGCAGCGCGCGCGCCTGCGTCACAAAGCCCAAATACTGCTCGGCCAGTTGCAGCACCGAAATCCGCCGCAGATCGACCTTCTGGGACCGCGACAGGGTCAGCAGAAGGTCAAGCGGCCCTTCAAACCCGTTGACATCGACAATCAGCGCCTCGGCCGCCAAGCGGTCGGGCACCGAAAGCGCGGGGCCTTCGGGAAAGAGGTCGGGTTCATCCATGGGCGGTTTGGGCGCGGCCTGTCATGGTGGCAAGGTCGGCGGCGAGTGCCGCGAAGTCAACGGATTCGGCAGCACCGCGCCGCGCCAGCGCCGCTTCGCAGCGCAAAAGCGCCGGGCCGTCCAGCGGGCCGGCGCCGGTCGCCGCCTCGGCAAAGCCTGCCACGGTATCGTTGCAGTGCAGCACAAGGTCACACCCCGCCGCAATGGCCACCGCCGCGCGGTCGCGCACGGGGCCGGACAGAGCCCTCATTCCGATGTCATCGGTCATCAGCGCGCCTTGGAACCCCCAGTCGTGGCGGATCATCTCCAGTGCAGCGGGGTTCATCGTGGCAGGCCGGTCGCCAAAAAACGGCAGGCGGACATGCGCCGTCATGCCCAGCGGAAGGTCGGCCAGCGCCTTGAACGGCGCAAAGTCGGTATCCTCCAGCACGGCGCGCGGCAGGTCGATCAGCGGGGTTTCAAGGTGGCTATCCTGCGTCGCGCGCCCGTGGCCGGGCATATGCTTGATCACCGGCACCACGCCGCCCGCCAGCATGCCGTCGGCCAGCGCGCGGGCGTGGCGGGCCACCTCCGCGGCGCTTGTGCCCATGCAGCGGCTGCGCAAAAACGGGTGCGTCTGCGGCCAAGCGATATCGGCACAGGGGGCGAAATTTCCGTCGATGCCGACGCCGCGCAGTTCGGCCGCCAGCATCCGCCCTTGCAAGGCATAGGCTGCGGGGCCAGCGGTCGCCATGTCAAGCGCGGGGGCATGTTCAAACCAATGCGGCGCGCGCAGGCGTTGCACTCGGCCGCCTTCCTGATCGACAAAGATCGGCGCCTCTCGTCCCACGGCCTCGCGCAAGGCGCCCGTCAGTCGGCGCAGGCGGGCGGGCGTATCGACGTTGCGGGCGAACAACACAAAGCCCCAAGGCGCGGCATCGCGAAAGAAGGCCGCCTCGTTCACAGGCAGGTCCGGCCCCTGCACCCCAAGAATACAGGCGGAAACGGTCACCGCGTGGTCACCGGGATGCAGCGCAGGTCACCCGATTCGATGGCAGAGCAGAAGCGGCGGCTGTCATCTTCGGTGGCAAACCCCTGCACGCGAAGGCGGTAGAACGTCCGCCCTACCGACGTGGCGGGCTGGATGACGCGCGCCTTGCCTTCGAACAGCGCGGCGTGGCGGGTGGCGGCGCGGTCCCATTCGCGACGGGCGGTTTCGGCATCGTCATAGGCGCCGATCTGGGCCAAGCGTGTCCCGGGCGGCAGGCTTTCAGGCGCCACTTCGGCAGGTCCGACGGTGGCCGGGGCTGACAGCGTGGTGGTGTTGGACAGGCTGGCCGCGATCAGCGCATCGCCGCGCGCGGGGCGGGGCATCGGGCGGACTGTTCGCTGGACCACGCCCTGCGTCACCGCAGCGGCGTCGGCGGCCAGCGTTTCGCCGGATTCAGGCGCGGGGGCCGTCTCGGCGGCGACCTGTCGGGCCAGTTCATCTGCCAGAGCGAGGGTGCGGGCCATCGACTCCGCCTCGGACACCGCGCGGGGCGCTGCGGCACCGATGCCGGGTGCATCGTCGGATTCCAGATCAATCGGCGGTTCGGCAAGCAGAATTCGGTCCGGCACCTCGCCTGCCGTGCCGTCGGCGGCGATGCGGTTGACCGAGAGCCCGACATGTGCGGCAACCTTGCCGCCGGGGTCTTCGGGCGCAATGCGGATCGGCCCTTGCATGGCCTGGATCACCGGCACACCATGCGCGTCGCGCACCGCCAGTCGATAGGCCCACACCGAAACACTCACCACCACCGCGACCGTGGTCAGCGCGCCTGCGATGTTTACCAGTTTTGCCATGCGTGCGCCCCGAGTCGGCCCGGCCACGAACGCATCGTAGTTTGCTTCTGCCATGTCCTGCTCCGCCGCGCGGCGTTAATTCCGCGCACGCTGTCGCGCGGGTTGCCCCACGCTTGCCTGTAACTGCCGGACGTGGCGCCCTTGGTCAGCGCATTTCTTCGACCGGCGTGACCCCCAGAATAGCAAGACCGCTGCGAATGACAACGCCTGTGCAGCGGGCAAGGGCGATTTTCGCCTGTGTGGTGGCGGAATCGTCGTGGACAAACCGCAAAGACGGCTCGTCGTTCCCCCGATTCCAGAAGCCGTGGAAGTCGGACGCCAGTTCATACAGGTAGAATGCCACCCGGTGTGGTTCGTTCGACCGCGCCGCAATGTCCACCAGACGCGGCCATTCGGCCAGTTTCGCGATCAGCGCCAGTTCCGCAGGATGCGACAGTTTGGTGTAATCGGCGTCCATCAACGCCTGATCCGACACGTCGACTCCGGCCTCGGCTGCCTTGCGCAGCACCGAATGCACGCGGGCATTGGCATACTGCACATAAAACACCGGATTGTCCTTGGACTGTTCCAGCACCTTGGCAAAGTCGAAATCCAGCGCCACGTCGTTCTTGCGCGTCAGCATGATAAAGCGGGTGACATCGGCCCCCGCCATCTCCACCACGTCGCGCAGGGTAACGAAGGTTCCCGCGCGCTTGGACATCTTGAAGGGTTCGCCGTTCTTCCAAAGCTTGACCAGCTGGATCAGCTTGATGTCCAGCGGCACCCGGCCGCCCGACAGCGCCGACACAGCCGCCTTCATGCGCTTGACGTAACCGCCGTGGTCGGCGCCGAAAATGTCGATCAACTCGTCAAAACCGCGCTGCACCTTGTCGTAGTGATAGGCGATGTCGGGTGCGAAATAGGTCCAGCCGCCGTCGGATTTCATCACCGGGCGGTCCACGTCATCGCCATGCGCGGTCGAGCGGAACAGAGTTTGCTCCCTGGGTTCCCAGTCTTCCGGCGTCTTGCCCTTGGGGGGCGTCAGCACGCCTTCATAGATCAGGCCCTGTTCGCGCAACTGCGCGAGCGCGGCCTCGATCTTGCCGGTGCCATAAAGTGCCTTTTCGCTGGAATACACGTCCATCGAGACGCCAAGCGCGGCCAGATCATCACGGATCATGGCCATCATCATCTCGGTGGCGAATTCGCGCACGTCGGCCAGCCAGTCGCCTTCGGGGCGGTTCAGCAGGCTGTCGCCGTATTTCGCCTTTAGCGCCTCGCCCACCGGGATAAGGTAATCGCCGGGGTAAAGCCCTTCACGGATCTCGGGGCTCAGGCCGTTGGCCTCGCGGTAGCGTTCATAGGCGGACCGCGCCAGCACATCGACCTGCGCGCCGCCATCGTTGATATAATACTCCCGCGTGACCCGCCACCCGGCAAAGGCCAGCAGGTTCGACAGCGCGTCACCGACCACCGCGCCGCGCACATGGCCTACATGCATCGGGCCGGTCGGGTTGGCCGACACGAATTCCACATTGACCGATCGGCCCTTGCCCGAGGACGAACGGCCATAGCCGGCTCCGGCGTGCAGTATGTCGGACACATGCGACTGCCAGACCGAGGGCGCAAGCCGCAGGTTCAAAAAGCCGGGACCCGCGACATCCGCGCTCGCGATGCGGGGATCGGCGGCCATCCGGGCGGCCAGCGCCTCGGCGATGGTGCGGGGCGGCAGGCCGGCGGGTTTCGCCAGCACCATGGCGGCGTTGGTGGCCATGTCGCCATGCGCAGGGTCGCGCGGCGGTTCCACCGTGACAGCCGCGCGATCAAGGCCCGGCGGCAACACGCCATCGGCTTCCATCGTGTCAAGCGCGGCCAGAACGGCGGTGCGAAGTTGGTCGAACAGGTTCATCGGGTTCATCCTCGGGATTGCGCGGGTGTAGCGTGGCGGGGGCCAAAGGGCAACGGGGGTTGCCCCCGCGCGCCCCTTGCGGCGCCCGCCGTGCCGCGCCACTGTGATCCCGAACAGGGAGACCCCGATGACCCGACCGTTGAACCCCGCGATGGACGCCACCTTTGCCCCCCCGGTGATGGAGGCGCGGCGCTGGCTGACCACCACGCCGATGCCGCCCGGCCTGCCGCTGATCAACGTCAGTCAGGCCGCACCTGTCGAACCGCCGCCGCTGGGGCTGCGGCAGGCGATTGCCGATGCGGCGCTGACCAATGACGCGGCGCATCTTTATGGCCCGGTGCTTGGCCTGCCCGAATTGCGCGCCGAAATCGCTGCGCAGTGGTCGGCGGGCTATGGCGGCGTGGTGGAGCCCGATCAGGTGGCAATCACGCAAGGCTGCAATCAGGCGTTCTGCGCGGTTATGGCCACGTTGGCCGGAGTGGGCGACGAGGTGATCTTGCCAACGCCGTGGTACTTCAATCACAAGATGTGGCTGGACATGCAGGGTGTCGGAACCGTGCCATTGCCCACGGGCGATGGGCTGATCCCCGATGCCGACCACGCGGCCGCGCTGATAACCCCGCGCACGCGCGCCATCGTGCTGGTCAGTCCCAACAACCCGGGCGGTGCCGAGTACCCGGCCGAAACCCTGGCCGCGTTCCGCGATCTGGCGCGGGCGCGCGGCCTTGCGCTGATCGTCGATGAAACCTACCGCGATTTCGACAGCCGCACCGGGCGCCCCCATGATCTTTTCGCCGACCCCGATTGGGCCGATACGCTGATCCAGCTTTACAGCTTTTCCAAGGCCTACCGGCTGACCGGGCACCGGGTCGGCGCAGTTGTGGCGAGCGCGGGACGGCTGGCCGAGGTGGAGAAATTCCTTGATACCGTTGCCATCTGCCCCAGCCAGTTGGGCCAGATCGCGGCGCTTTGGGGCATGCGGCACCTTGGCCAATGGGTGGCGGGCGAACGGCACGAAATTCTTGCCCGCCGCGCCGCGATGGAAACCGGGTTTCCGTGGCTGCCGGGGTGGCGGCTGCTGGGCTGCGGCGCCTATTTTGCCTATGCCGAACACCCCTTTGCCGCGTCGTCGCCGGATGTGGCGCGCGCCATCCTGCGCCAGCAGGCGGTGCTGATGCTGCCCGGCACCATGTTCATGCCCGACAGGGACGCCGCAGGCGCCCGCCAGATGCGCATCGCCTTTGCCAATGTCGATGCCGACGGCATCGCCGCGCTGTTCAAACGCCTGTCAGCCGTGGACCTGCCGTTGCGGTGAACGCTTGCCCCGGCGCCCGGACCCGCATAGACATTGCCCGGATTTGCAAGGGTTGAGGAGGCGGCGATGGCGACGAAGGGCGGCAAGGCAAGCCAGATTGCCGTGTGGGTGCTGTTGGGCCTGCTGATCCTTGGCCTTGGCGGCTTCGGGATCGAGAATTTCGGCGGCGGCGCCCGCAAGGTGGGGTCGGTCGACGGGCAGGACATTTCGACCGACGCCTATTTCCGTGCCTTGCGTCAGGAAACCAGCGCGTTGTCCCAGCAGGTCGGGCGCGCGGTGCCTTTCAGCGAAGCTGCTGCGCTGGGCGTGGACCGGGCCGTGCGCCAGCAACTTGTCACCACCGCCGCGCTGGATGCCGAAGCGGCGCGGCTGGGCCTGTCGGTGGGCGACGCCCGTCTGGCGCAGGAAATCCGCGCGATGTCGGGTTTTCGCAACCTGTCGGGCGGGTTTGACCGCGCGACCTACGCTGCGATGCTGCGCGACAATGGCTGGACTGAATCCGAGTTTGAAGCGCAGGTCCGCAAGGACATGGTGCGCGGGCTGATACAGACGGCCGTCGCCACCGGGTTTGTCGGCCCCGATGCCGCCGCCGCCGCCGTCTATGACCATATCGAGGAACGCCGCAGTTTTTCCCTGCTGCGCCTGACCGAGGCCGATCTGACCGAACCGCTGCCTGTGCTGGATGATGCGGCCCTGCGTGCTCATCACGCTGCCAACCCTGATGCTTTCACCCGCCCCGAAACCCGCCGGATCACCTATGCCGCGCTGCTGGCCGATGACGTGGCCAAAACCGTGCTGGTGGACGACGCTGAACTGCGCAAACTTTACGAGGCCCGCCTGTCGGATTTCGTGCAGCCCGAACGCCGTCTGGTCGAACGTCTGGTGTTCCCCGACGACGCGGCCGCGCAGGATGCGCGCAACCGGCTGGATGCCGGTCAGGCGACGTTCGAAGCGCTGGTCGCCGAACGCGGGCTTGACCTGTCAGACATCGACCTTGGCGACGTATCGCGCGCGGAACTGGGCGACGCGGGCGAAGCCGTCTTTGAAATGGCTGAACCGGGGGTGGTCGGGCCATTGCCGTCGTCGCTGGGGCCGGCGCTCTTTCGCATGAACGCGGTGCTGGACGCGCAGGAAATCAGCTTTGATGAAGCGCGCGATGCGCTGGTGTCGGAATTCTCGCTTGATGCCGCGCGCCGCCAGATCGCCACGCGGGTGGAGGAAATTGACGACCTGCTTGCCGGCGGTGCCACGCTGGAGGACCTGGCCAAGGAAACCGGCATGGTGCTGGCCACCATCGACATGGAACCGGGCACCACCGAAGGCATCGCGGGCTTTCCGCGCTTTCGTGCGCAGGCCCAGCAAGTGACCGAAAAATCCTTTCCCGAAGTGTTCGAGATGGCAGACGGCAGCATCGCCGCCCTGCGGCTTGATGCTGTGCTGCCCCCGACCTTGCGCCCCTACGAGGAGGTGGCCGACGCGGTGGCCGAGCACGCCCGCGCCGCTGCCCTGCGCGCTGCGCTGACCAGCCGTCTGGAGGCCGTCCAGTCCGAAGTGGCAGCCGGCGCAGCCATGGGCGGCTTTGGCATCGTCGAAGTGGCGCAGGCCATGCCCCGCGCGGGCCAGATTGCCGGTGCCCCACGCTCGCTGATGGGCACGGTGTTCAGCATGGCCGAAGGCGAGGTGATACAGGTGGCCGAGGGCGATTTCGTCGCACTTGTGCGCCTTGATGCGATCATCCCCGCCGACCACGACCAGCCCGAAGCTCAGGCGATCAAGGGGGCGGTTGTGGCCCAGTTCGGCCAGCAGATCGGGCAGGATGCCTTTGCCTTGTTCGCCGCCGCGCTGGAATCGCAGGCGAAGATCACACTGGACGAAGCCGTGATCGGTGCTGTCCACGCTCAGATGCGGTAATCGGCCATGACACTGGTGCCCACGTTCGAAACGTTCGAAAAAGGCTGGAATGCCGGGCAAAACCAGGTGGTTTATGCCCGTCTGGCGGCCGATCTGGATACCCCGGTGTCCTTGATGCTGAAACTGGCCGAGGCGCGGGCCGATACCTTCATGCTGGAATCCGTGACCGGGGGCGAGGTGCGGGGCCGCTATTCCGTGGTGGGCATGAAGCCCGATCTGATCTGGCAATGCCACGGCAAGGCCAGCCGCATCAACCGGCAGGCCCGCTATGACGTGCAGGCGTTCACTGCGCTTGAAGGGCACCCGCTGGACACGCTTCGCGCGCTGATCGCAGAATGTGCCATCCCGATGCCGCCCGACCTTCCGCCCATCGCGGCGGGGCTGTTCGGCTATCTGGGCTATGACATGGTGCGGCTGGTGGAGCATCTGCCCGATGTCAATCCCGACCCGCTGGGCCTGCCTGACGCGGTGCTGCTGCGGCCGTCGGTCGTGGCGGTGCTCGACGGGGTGAAAGGCGAGGTGACTGTGGTGGCCCCGGCCTGGGTCGGGTCAGGCCTGTCGGCGCGGGCAGCCTATGCGCAGGCCGCCGAACGGGTGATGGATGCACTGCGCGATCTGGACCGCGCCCCGCCTGCGCAGCGCGATCTGGGCGAACTGGCCCCCACAGGGGAATTGCGGTCGAACTTCACCCGCGACGGCTACAAGGCCGCGGTGGAAAAGGCCAAGGACTACATCCGCGCGGGCGACATCTTTCAGGTCGTGCCCAGCCAGCGCTGGGCGATGGAATTCAAACTGCCGCCCTTCGCGCTTTATCGCTCGCTGCGGCGCACCAACCCGTCGCCCTTCATGTTCTTCTTCAACTTTGGCGGGTTTCAGGTGGTGGGCGCCAGCCCGGAAATCCTTGTGCGGTTGCGTGATGGCGAAGTGACCATCCGCCCCATTGCCGGAACCCGCAAACGCGGCGCCACCCCCGAGGAGGACCGCGCGCTGGAGGCCGACCTGCTGGCCGACCCCAAGGAACGCGCCGAACATCTGATGTTGCTGGACCTGGGCCGCAACGATGTGGGACGGGTGGCCGAGGTGGGCACGGTGCGTCCGACCGAGCAATTCATCATCGAACGCTACAGCCACGTCATGCATATCGTGTCGAACGTGGTCGGCCGGATCAAGCCGGGCGAGGACGCGCTGTCGGCGCTGTTGGCTGGTCTGCCGGCGGGCACGGTGTCGGGCGCGCCCAAGGTCCGCGCCATGCAGATCATTGATGAACTGGAACCCGAAAAGCGCGGCGTCTATGGCGGTGGGCTGGGGTATTTCGCCGCCAACGGCGAAATGGATTTCTGCATCGCGCTGCGCACCGGGGTGGTCAAGGACGACACGCTTTATATCCAGGCCGGTGGCGGCGTAGTCTATGACAGCGACCCGGATGGCGAATTCGAGGAAACGGTGAACAAGTCCGGCGCCTTGCGCCGTGCGGCGCAGGACGCCGGGCTGTTCGCGCGCCGGGGCAACTGACCTGCAGCTTGGCGGGTGCGCCCGCCAAGCCCACGATCTGTCAGCCCTGCGTTTCGCTCTGATCCAAATATCCCCGCCGGAGGCACCCGCCGATCGCAACAGGCGCCTCCGGTCAATGGATCAACCCAGGCGGTTCGGCGGGTCGCGCCCGTCAAAGAACGCTGCCAGATTGTCCAGCGCCATCATCCCCATCGATTCGCGCACTTCCAGCGCAGCGGTGCCCAGATGCGGCAGCAACACGGTGTTTTCCAGCGCGCGCAGGGCCTCGGGCACCACGGGTTCACGTTCGTAGACGTCCAATCCCGCACCGCCAAGCGCCCCGGACTGAAGCGCCGCGATCAGCGCAGCCTCGTCAACCACGTCGCCGCGCGAGATGTTGACCAAGATGCCGTGCGGCAGCATCGCTGACAGCGCGGTCGCGTCGATCAGGTGGTGGGTGGCCGGGCCGCCGGGGACGGCGATGATCACCACATCCTGGGCCATCGCCTCGGCCAGCGTCGCCACCTGCGTCGCGGGCAGGCCGGGGTCGGCCACGGCAGAGCGGTTGTAAAAGCTGACGCTCATGCCAAAGCCGAAATGCGCGCGCCGCGCGATGGCCTTGCCGATGCGGCCATATCCCACGATGCCCAACCGCTTGCCCGATACATGCAGGCCCAGCATCTGGGTGGGCTGCCAGCCCGTCCATTGCCCCGACCGAACCAACCGTTCGCCTTCGCCCGCGCGCCGCGCGGTCATCAGCATCAGCGTCATGGCGGTATCCGCGGTGGCGTCTGTCACTGCGCCGGGGGTGTTGGTGACGGTGATCCCCGAGGCGCGCGCGCCCGGCACGTCGATGTGGTTATACCCCACGCCAAAGTTGGCAAGGATACGGCAGCGCGGGGCGGGGCTTTGGGCAAAAACGGCCGGGGTAAAGCGGTCGCCCAGCGTTGGCAGCACGGCGTCATAGTCATGCAGCGCGGCAACGGCCTCGGCCTCGGACAGCGCCGAGGTTTCGTCGCGCAGGGTTACATCATAGCGCGTCATGGCCTGCGACAGCACAAGGTCGGGCAGGCGGCGGGTGATCAGCAGGCGGGGTGTCAAAACAGTTTTCCTCCCAGGGGTATGTCGTGGTCGGGGCGGACGAGCACTACCTCGCCCTCCGCGTCGGGCAGGCCAAGGATCAGCACTTCGGACAGGACCTTGCCGATCTGGCGCGGTGGAAAGTTCACCACGCCCAGCACTTGCCGCCCGATCAGTGTTTCGGGCGTGTAGTGCCGCGTTATCTGGGCCGATGAGCGTTTCTCGCCGATTTCGGGGCCGAAATCGACCCAAAGCTTATAGGCGGGTTTGCGGGCCTCGGGAAAGGGTTCGACGCGGGTGATGCGACCCGCGCGGATGTCCACCTTGGCAAAGTCATCCCAAGTAATCATGCGCCCAACTCCCGCCCACGGTCGGCGGCGGCCTTGACCGCGCGGGCCAGCAAGGCGGGGAACCCGGTGGCAGGATCCATCAGCACGGTCAGCGCCGCCGCAGTGGTGCCGCCCGGTGAGGTGACATTGATGCGCAACTGGCTGGCGGTTTCCGGGGCCCGGTGGGCAAGTTCCCCCGCACCACAGACTGTGGCACGGGCAAGCTGCATCGCCATCGCTTCGGGCAAACCTTCAGCCGCGCCTGCGGCGGCCAAGGCCTCGATCAGGTGAAAGACATAGGCGGGGCCGGACCCGGAAACGGCCGTAACGGCATCCATCTGGTGTTCGCCGTCCAGCCGCACGACCTGACCCACCGCGGACATCAGCGCCTCGGCCAGCGCAAGGTGGTCGGCGGTGGCGCTGGCATTGCCACAGATCGCGGTGATGCCGCGCCCGACCGCCGCCGGCGTGTTGGGCATCGTGCGCACGATCGGGGTGGCGGCCCCGAATGCGTCCTCATAGGCCGCGATCCGGGTTCCTGCGGCGACCGACACCACCAATGTCCCGCCTCCGCCAAAGACCTGCAACCGGGGCAGCGCCGCGCCCATCATCTGCGGTTTCACCGCCACCAGAACCACCGCCGGGTCCGCCGGCAGAGCGTCATTTATGTGGACACCCTGCGCACGCACCCAATCCGATGGGGCAGGATCGATCACATGCACAGCATCGGGCGCGAGCCCGCCCGCCAGCCAGCCCTGCAACAGCGCAGACCCCATCTTGCCACACCCGAGCAGCACGAGTCCGCGTGTGGAGATATCTCCGAAATCCATCTGTCCCCCCCGGTTTCTCGCATACGTAGGGGTAACAGGCGGTCAGGGCAAGGCGGTCAGGCGCGGCCCCACGCCTCGGTCATGGCAACGCGCATGGCATCTTCGGGGGTCTGCCCGCCCCAGTTGACCAACTGGAACGCGGGGTAAAACCGCTCCGACGCCGCAAGTGCGGTCTGGATCATGCGGTCCACCTGTTCGACGGTGGCGCCTTGGCCGCCCGCCAGCACCAGACCATAGCGCCACACCATCAGCCGCTGTTCGGCCCACCATGTGAACGCCCCCGCCCAGCATTCGTCATTGATGCGGTTCAGCAAGGCATAAAGGCCCGCCTCGCGGTCTTCGGGCGGCTCCATCTCGAAGGTGCAGATGAGGCGGAGGGTTTCATCGCGGCCCGACCATGCAAGCGTCAGGGAATAAGTGCGCCACTGGCCTTCAACCGCCATCGCGATCTGGTCATCGGTAACCCGGTCGAAATCCCACGCGTGGTGGGCAGCCAGCGTTTCGACCACGTCGATCGGATGAACATCATCCGCAAGCAGCATATCTTCGGCAACCGGCACGCGCGCCCCCTTTCCCTTGCGTCTGCAGAGACATCGGGCCCCACAGACTTGGGCTTCCGGCAAGACCCGGCGTTACCCCTACCAGGACTTACTAGATATGGTGTCAGCGAAGCGAAAGCCTGTAAAGAAAAACTTCACAAAGAAAGCTGTGGAAAAGCCAGGCGGGTGGCACGCTGTAGCGTGACACCAGAACCTGCAGAGTTTGACACGAGGATCTGCAGCAGAACGGTTTTAGATCGCGGGCTAGAATGACCCCTTAAACGGGGTCTTCAATGGCTGCGCAAGAGAAGGCCAAAGGGCTAACCTGCGGTCCTGCGCCTTCTGATCGAGGGCATGACCGGGACGCCC
>JAUXPG010000325.1 GCA_030683915.1 Gemmobacter sp. | reverse complement strand
AGCTATCTCGACAAGCAGCTCGCGCATCTGCAGGGCATCGTGGCGCGGCTGGCCAACCGGCTGCAGCGCCGGCTGATGGCGCAGCAGAACCGCGCCTGGGACTTCGATCTCGAAGAGGGCGTGCTCGATCCGGCGCGGCTGTCGCGCGTGGTGACCGATCCCTATCATCCGCTGTCGTTCATGAGCGAGAAGGAAGCGACCTTCCGCGATACCGTGGTGACGCTGCTGCTGGACAACTCCGGCTCCATGCGCGGGCGCCCGATTTCCATCGCGGCGATTTGTGCGGACGTGCTGGCGCGGACGCTGGAACGGTGCCAGGTCAAGGTAGAGATCCTTGGCTTCACCACCCGGGCGTGGAAGGGGGGGCAGAGCCGCGAGAAGTGGCTGGCCGATGGCCGCCCGCAACAACCCGGCCGTCTGAACGACCTTCGCCACATCATCTACAAATCCGCCGATGCGCCGTGGCGGCGCACGCGCGAGAATCTGGGCCTGATGATGAAGGAAGGGTTGCTCAAGGAGAACATTGACGGCGAGGCGCTGGAATGGGCGCACCGTCGGATGCTGGGTCGGCGCGAGCAGCGCAAGATCCTGATGGTGATCTCAGACGGCGCCCCGGTCGATGACAGCACGCTGTCGGTCAACCCCGCAAGCTATCTGGAAAAGCACCTGCGCGACGTGATCGCCATGGTGGAAAAGCGCAAGATGGTGGAGCTGATCGCCATCGGCATCGGCCATGATGTGACGCGCTATTACGACCGCGCGGTGACGATCACGGATGTGGAGCAACTGGCGGGCGCGATGACCGAACAGTTGGCTGCGCTGTTCGACACCGATCCGCGCAAGCGCGCCCGTGTGCTGGGCATGAAGAAGGTCGCGGGCTGGCGCTGAACGTCGTGCCCGTGGCTGGCGCCGGGGCGCTGCCCCGGACCCCGGGATATTTGGATCAGAGCGAATCCGGCGCGGCTGCAAGGGCCCCATTGCACCCCCTTGCGTGGGGTGCGAGGCTGGCGCCGATTCCCGTCTGAGGTGCCCCATGCTGCAATCCTTTGTCGCCACCACCGTGCCCGAACAGGGCCCACCGCGGCTGGAGGCCTTGCGCGCTGCGATGGCGGCCGAAGGGTTGGCAGGGTTTCTGGTGCCGCGCGCGGACGCGCATCAGGGCGAATATGTCGCGCCCCGCGATGACCGGCTGGCGTGGCTGACCGGGTTCACCGGCTCGGCGGGCTTTGCCATCGTGCTGGCTGATCGGGCCGCGGTGTTCGTCGACGGGCGCTACCGGCTGCAGGTGCGCGCGCAGGTGGCGCCCTGTTTTGCCCCGGTGTCCTGGCCTGAGACGCAGGGCGGCGACTGGCTTCGGGACAATCTGGCGCATGGCACGGTGGGTTATGACCCTTGGCTGCACACCGCCGAGGATATCGGGCGGATGGAGACGGCACTGGCCGACCATCCGGTGCGCTTGCAGCCCTGCCGCAATCTGGTGGATGCGGTCTGGCCCGATCAGCCCGCGCCGCCTGCAGGGCAGGTCTGGGTGCATCCCGAAGATCTGGCGGGGGACACCGGCGCCTCCAAGCGCGCCCGGCTGGCCGAGGCACTGCGCAAGGCGGGGCAGAAGGCGGCGGTGCTGAGCCTGCCCGATTCGATTTGCTGGCTGCTCAACATCCGGGGGGCGGACGTGCCGCGCAATCCGGTGGTGCAGGGCTTTGCGATCCTGCACGATGATGGCCGGGTGAGCCTGTTTGCCGAGCCGTCAAAATTCGGCGCCGAGGTGCGCGCCCATATGGGGCCGCAGGTGACCTTGCGTCCGCCTGCCGCCTTCGTGCCTGCCTTGGGCACGTTGCAGGGCCCGGTGCGGGTGGACCGCGTCAGCGCGCCGTTGGCGATCAGCCATGCCTTGCAGGAGGCGGGCGTGGACCTTGTCTATGGCGACGATCCCTGCCGCCTGCCGAAGGCCCGCAAGACCGCCGCCGAAATCGCCGCGACACGCGCCGCCCATCTGCGCGACGGCGCGGCGGTGGCGGAGTTCCTGTGTTGGCTCGACGGGCAGGCGGCGCAAGTGATGCAGGGCGCGCGGTTGACCGAAATCGGTGTGGTGCAGGCGCTGGAAGGATTCCGGCGCGCGACCAACCAGTTGCATGACCTGAGTTTCGAGACGATCTGCGGCGCCGGGCCGAACGGCGCCATCGTGCATTACCGCGTCACCGAAGGCACCGACCGCGCGCTGGAGCCCGGTTCGCTGCTGCTGGTCGATTCCGGCGCGCAATACCGCGACGGGACAACCGACATCACCCGCACCGTGGCCATCGGCGCGCCGCCGCCCGATGCGGCCGAGGCGTTTACCGCCGTTCTGCAGGGCATGATCGCGATCTCGCGGGCGCGCTGGCCCAAAGGGTTGGCCGGGCGCGACCTTGATCCGTTGGCGCGCATGCCGCTGTGGCTGCAAGGGCGCGACTACGACCACGGCACCGGGCATGGCGTGGGCGCGTTCCTGTCGGTACATGAAGGGCCGCAGCGCCTGTCGCGCCTGTCAGAGGTGCCGCTGGAACCCGGCATGATCCTGTCCAACGAACCGGGTTATTACCGCGAGGGTGCCTTTGGCATTCGGATCGAGAATCTGGTGGTGGTGCAGGCAGCCCCCGATCTGCCGGGTGGCGATGCCCGCCCGATGCTTGCGTTCGAGACGCTGACGCTGGCCCCCATAGACCGTCGGCTGATCCTGACCGACCGGCTGGCCCCCGGCGAGCGGGCGTGGTTGGATGCCTATCACGCGAGGGTGCTGGACGAACTGGCTCCGCTCGTCTCGCCCGACACCCGCGCGTGGCTTGCCGTGTGCTGTGCGCCGCTGTGACCTGCCCGTTTCGCTCTGACTGAAATATCCTCCGGGGGTCCGGGGGTGGAAAACCCCCGGCCCGCCCTCAGCAACAAGGATTGCCGATGCCAGACCATATCCGCATCTATCCCGCACAAGGCACCTGGGTGGTCCGCGCCGGAGGCGCCGTCATCGGAGAAAGCCGCGCCGCGCTGGAACTGACCGAGGGCGATTATCCGCCAGTGATCTATTTCCCGCGCGCCGATCTGGCGATGGCCATGCTCGACCCTAGCCCCACGCGCACCTCCTGCCGCTGGAAAGGCGTGGCGTCTTATTGGTCGCTCGCTGTCGAAGGGGGCACGCTGGCGGATGTCGGCTGGAGCTATGATGACCCGCTGCCTGAAATGGCGCGGATCGCGGGGCTCATCGCGTTCGACCGCAGCCGTGTCACGCTGGAACGGGTCTGAACGGCAGACGGCCGGGCAAGGCCCGGCCGCCGGTCATAGGCAAACAGGGCGGATCAGAACCCGGCCTTGATCTTTTCAAACTCCGCCAGCTGGCGCTCACGCAGCAGCGGGTCGTTAGGGACCTGCGCCAAGGTCGGCGCGTCGACGTCACCCAAGCCTGCCGCATCGAGATCTTCGTCGGTCTTCAGGTCCATGCCCTTCATGTTCGAATGGCCGTACCCAAGGCTGTCGATCAGCGCGACGGCGGCATCGGGGCGCAGCCAGGAATTGACGAAGTCATACATCTTGTCTTCGCTGCCGGGGCCGCCTTTGGCGTTCACAAAGCCGCACACAAAGGTCGACGACCCTTCCTTGGCTTCGCGCTGAAAGCCGACGGGGTAGTTTTCCGCCTGCAGCAGCGCCACACCGTCGTTCCACGACCACGCGACCTGCACGGCGCCCGAAGCCATCATCTGGGTCTGTTCCGAGGGGTCCGCCCAATAAGAATAGACGTTGGCATGGGCCTGCCGCAGCCAGGCGGCGGCGGCCTGGAACTGCTCTTCGCTGATATCGGTCCAGTCCGTGACCCCCGTTGCAAGATAGGCCAGTGCCCATACGTCATCCGACGAATCCGGCAGCGAGGTGCGGCCCTGATATTTCGGGTTCACGAACACCTGAAGCGTCGCCACGTCTTCGGCGGGAACCTCGTTGGTGTTGTAGGCCACAGCCGTCGCGCCCCAATAGGTCGGCAGGAACCACAGGCCCTGATCGTCCTTGAACACCGCCGAGTTCATCATTTCCGGCGACAGGTCGGGCAGGTGGGGCAACCGCGAGGTATCCCACGGTTCGATGAGACCGGCATCGCGGTATTTCGACACCATCTGCGAGCAGGGATGCACCATGTCGACCTTGAAGCCGGAGGCGACTTTCTGGAACGCTTCGTCATCATCGCCGAACAGCGCGAAGGTGGGCGTGGTGCCGTGCTTCGCAACATATTCGGCAAAAAGTCCGTCAACCTCGAAGCCGGCCCAGTCAAATACGACAAGATCGGGGTCCGCGGCCATCGCAGGCAAACCCAGGGCACAGGCGGTGACGGATGCCAAGAAGGCACTTTTACGGGTCATCGGTGTTCCATTGATAAGAGTGGCGGTGAGGGGAAACCTAGATTGAGGGTGGCGCTTCCTCAAGGGTCTCGTGCAAGAATGATGCGGGAGC